>JAJYAH010000594.1 GCA_021779635.1 Pseudomonadota bacterium
CATGGCAGGCCGTTGTGCTGCGGACGGACCTTCCTCTCGGCAGGTCTGGTCGATCATTCCCGAACCGAACTCGACCGGCTGGTTTCGACCTACGCGCCGTTCGCCGCGCGCGGCGTGCCCATCGTCGGTCTGGAGCCGAGCTGCCTGTTGACGCTTCGCGACGAGTTGTTGTCGCTGCGATCCGATGAAACGGCAAAGAGCATCGGCGCGCAGGCGCTATTGTTCGAGGAATTTCTGGTTCGCGAGGCCGGCGCCGGACGCCTCGCGCTACCGCTCGGCCCGATCGCCGCCAAGGCGCTGGTGCACGGCCACTGTCATCAGAAGTCGTTCGGCGCCTTCAAACCGGTCGAGCAGGCGCTTCGGCTCATTCCGGAATTGAATGTCGAGACCATCGAATCGAGTTGCTGCGGCATGGCCGGCGCGTTCGGCTACGGCGCCGACACCTACCAGACCTCGATGGAGATGGCCGAGCTCTCGCTGCTGCCCGCCGTGCGGCGCGCCGATGCTGCGGCACTCGTGATCGCCGACGGAACGTCGTGCCGGCACCAGATCAAGGATGGCACCAACCGTGCCGCCCTTCATGTCGCCCGTGCGCTGGCGATGAGCCTCGACAGCGCACGCTCAAACCCTTATCCCTCACCTCACGCAAAGGAACCCGCCCATGGCTGAACTCACCCTCGACGTCGCCCGCAAGATTCTCGATGCAGCCCTCGCCAAGGCGGTCGAGAAAAAGCTGAAGCCGCTCGTCATCACCGTTCTCGACGCCCGCGGCTGCGTCAAGGTCACCGCGGCCCAGGACGGCACCAGCCTGCTGCGCAGCGAGATCGCCCATGGCAAAGCCTATGGCGCGCTGGCGATGGGCATGGGCTCGCGCGCGTTGTTCCAGCGGGCGCAGGAGCAGGCCTATTTCGTCGACGCGGTGAATACGCTGGCCCAGGGACGCATGGTGCCGGTGCCCGGCGGCGTGCTGATCCAAAAAGACGGCGTCCTGCTCGGCGCGATCGGCGTCAGCGGCGACACGTCAGACAATGACGAGATCTGCGCCATCGCCGGCATCGAGGCGGCGGGGTTGAAAGCGAATCCGGGGTAGTTGGAGCGCGATCGGCGTCGTCCGCGCCGATCTCGACGTCGGTCACGATGTCGGATTTCGCGCCGTCACATTTGACGCCAATCCGCTCATGGTGTCCGGCTTGACGAGCCCCAACGCAGCCGCAACGTGCCACCACCCGTGATCCGCCTGGCGCACGATCGTGCACTCGGCGCTGACTCCCATATGCTGACCTTCAAAGGAATGCCCGACGGCGATATGAGCGACCTCGTCGGGCAATCCAACGGTCAGGCACACGTGCATGCCGAACACGGAATGCCGGAAGGTTGGAAAACCGCTGTCGGCGGGCGCCGCGGACCAGCGCCGCCGATTGGCGGGATCGAACTCATACGGTTTGCCGACGTCGTGACATGCTGCGCCCGCCAGCAGAATGTTCCAGTCGATCCTTGTTTGAGGATAGGTCTGCTCGAATTCCAGCGCGATGGCTCTGGTATAGCGGAACACGCCGCGCAGATGATCGGCCTGCGTTCCCTCGCGAAGCACCGGGGCTCCGGGATTGCCGTCCGGCGGAATCTCGGTGATGCGCGTGAAGTCGGAGCAGCATAGCGAATAGGCCCAGGCCTCGACGACCTTTTCTCTCAACGCCGCGTCGGGAATCATGGCGATCTCCGGGAAATCCTCCATGATGTTTCGCCGCAGCAGGTCGGTCGCATCGCGACGCGGGCGCGAATAGTGCTGGATCATGATCCATCTCGCTCTGGCAAGGTTAGCCTGGAATTTTCGGCTTTGCCGGCTTGTACTGTGGGTTGATGGGCTTGCGGGTCAACGTCAGGGTCGCAATCGCACCACATGCCAGTAGCGCGGCCGCGATGCGGAATGCCCAGGTATATCCCCCGGTTCCGGACACCACATAGCCGGTGATGATCGGGGCAATCAGTCCAAACGAGTTGCCGCCAAAGGCAGTGATCGCGATCACGCGCGAGACGTCGCGCGGGTTACGCAAGAGGTCGCTCGCCAGCGAGAAATTGAGTCCCGCGCCGGTGGTGCAGCCCGTCAGGACGACGGTGAGAACGGCGAGCAATTGCCACAGCTCCGCGATGACGGGCGCCAGGAGGATCGCGGTCGACAGCACCGCCATCGCGGCGATAAAATTGCGGCGCCGTCCCGCCTGAACCGCCTCGGATGACAGGCTGCGATCGCTGATCCCTGCGATGGTGAGTCCCAATATCATGGTGATGAGATACGGGATGGCCGTGAGGTAGCCCGTGTTCATTGTGGAGAGTTCGCGAGTCGATTGCAGGAAGGTAGGCAGCCAGGTCAGGAACAAATAGGCGGTGTAGACGAGGCAGGCCTGGGTGATGACCAGGCCCCACACACTGGTTTGCGACAGCAGATAACCGAGCGACGATGGCGCAGCGTCTTCGCCTGCGCCCGGCGCGCGCTCGCCGTTTCGCTCGGCGAGAATCTTTTGGCGCTCGCTCTCCGAAAGCCAGGAAACTTGATCCGGCGGCCCATACCACACCCACCAGAACACGAGCCAGGCGAATCCGGCGATTCCAAGCACCACGAATGCCGTCCGCCAATCGAAATTGCTGACCAGCGCGGCAACGATGATCGCTCCAAGCGCCGGTCCGGCGGAAGAGCCCCCATTGAACAAGGTCGTGACCAAGCCACGCTCGCGCTCGGGAAACCAGTCGCGGATAACGCGGCCGCAAGCGGGAAACGTCGTCGCCTCGCTCGCTCCCATGACGAGGCGCGCCGCGAAAAGGGAAACCAGGCCGGTGGCCGCGCCGGTCAAGGCCGTCGCGGCGGACCAGATGGCGATACCACCGCCCACCATTCGTTTGGCGCCAATTCGCTCTACGAGAATACCGAGCGGGATAAGGCAGATTACGTAGGTCCAGAGGAAGCCGGAAAACAAATATCCCATCTGGATCGGCGAGAGGCCGAACTCGGCGGCGATCGGCTTTGAGGCAACGGACAGCGCGATGCGGTCGATGTAGTTGATGATTACAGCCGTAAATATGAGTAGCGCGATCCAGCCGCGTCGATGCGTCATGAAATCCCCCCGCAACGGCCCGGTCGATTTGGCGGACTCGGTGCCGGTCCTTCCCACTGCTACCCATCGGAGATACATTCATAGGAAAAGCTCGTCTAATTGAAAGTTTTTTGCCTGATCCATAGGATTTTCTAATGAGTCGAATTTCGATCGCGCAACTTGAGGCATTTTATTGGACCGCCGAACTCGGCTCCGTCCAGAAAGCCGCGGAAAAGCTCAACGTCGCTCAGCCGACTCTTTCGCTCAGACTGCGCCAGCTCGACGCGTCGATCTCGTCTCCGGTGCTGGAACGCGCCGGTCGCGGCGTTCGGCTCACGCGCGAGGGTCATACGTTTCTCAGGCACACCAGGCTCGTGCTCGCCGCCCATCGAGAGCTTCACGCGTCCTCGCTCGTCGCCGAGGTCAGCGGCCCCCTGCGTTTTGGACTGGCCGAGGGATTCGCGGTCAGCTGCCTGCCCCGGATCATCGCGGCGCTGCGCGACGAATTTCCGTTGCTGCGGCCGGAATGGACCGTGGGCACCAGCACCGGTCTGGAGCAAGGCGTCCTTGACGGCCGACTTGACGTCGCAGTCCTCGTCGATCCGATCGGCCAGAGAGACATCCGGCTTTCCGCATTGGGTATTCAGAACAATGTCTGGGCGGCGGCGGTTCAGTCCGGCCTGCGCGGAGGTGAATCGCCGCATGATCTTGGTCGTCTGACAGTCATGACCACCCCGCCCCCGACGCCGATGTACCGCCTCACTATGAGCTGGTTCGCCGATGCCCAGGAACAGCCTGGCCCGCTCTGCATGTGTTCAAGCCTGAATGCTTCGCTTCAGCTGGTGGGCGCCGGCATCGGCATCGGCGTTTTTCCGGGGCGTATGGTGGCGGCGTTTCCGTCCGGCGGCTCCGTCATGACGTTTCAGTCGAGCCCACCCCTGCAACCGGGCCGCGTTTACGTAGCCGATCGAACGGACGCCGACCAGACCCGAACCGCAGCAATCATCCGATCGCTGGAGAATGTGGTGCGCGCCATGGAATACTTTACCGGAATCTAGACTCCTTGCCGAGCGCAGGCGGCTTCGCAAGACCGGGAAAACCGTACCGGTGGTGAAACTGCCGGCCGACAAGTTGCTTTGCACACCGCTGCGCTTCTCGGCTAGATTTCGCTGGCATCCTGGGATCAAGCGCGCCCGTGCTGAAACAATTTGAAAATCGAATCTGAAACCGCAGCTTGTGAATGCGGAAGTGCTCACTTCCCCGGCCATGTCGGTTTGCGCTTTTCACCGAACGCCTTGAGGCCCTCTTTGGCGTCCTCCGTCATCGCCAGCAAGGCGATCTGGCTCTCGGTATAGGCGATGCTTTCATCGAATGACATCGAGGCGATCGCGCGCATGGCGTATTTGCCGCGGCGGATCGCGGTCGGCGACTTGTCGGTAATGCGGCCGATCAGCCAGTCGAGCTTGGCGTCGAGTTCGGCCTGCGGCACCACATAGTTGAGCAATCCGGCGGCTTGGGCGACCCTCGCGTCGAACGGCTCGCCGGTGATCGCCCACTCGCTGACCAGCCGACGCGGCGCGATCGATTGCAAAAGGCTCATCACCTGCATCGGAAATACCCCGACCTTGACCTCGGGCAGTCCGAACATCGCGTGATCGGCGGCGACCGCCATGTCGGTCATGCACAACAGGCCCATGCCGCCGGCCATGCAGACGCCGCCAACCCGCGCGATCGCGGGCTTGGTGGCGTTCTGCGACAGCCGCAACAAATCAGCGTAGTCGACATTCGGCTTGGCAAAATCATGCGCGAAGGCGCCGCCGGTGTTTTGTAAATCCGCTCCGGCGCAAAACGCCTTGTCGCCCGCCCCGGTGA
>JAJYAH010000595.1:0-4121 GCA_021779635.1 Pseudomonadota bacterium
GCATTCGAGCTGATGCGCGACCAGGCCGCCGATCACTTCGAACGGCACACCGGATCGAGCTGGAAACCGCGCGCCGGCTCCAAGGTCAATCATCGCAATCTCACCTCGGCCATGATCGACAGCCGCGACTTCCTCGCCGCCAAACGCCGCGCCGAGACCGAAGTGCTATTGCCCGCCGGACCGAAAATCGCCTTCTCCGGCGGCGACAGCGCCGACCACAAGCTGATCTGGGCCAAGCTCGATCAGGTCCACGCCAAGCACCCCGACATGGTGCTGATGCACGGCGGGTCGCCCAAAGGCGCCGAGAAGATCGCCGCGCGCTGGGCCGACACGCGCAAGGTGCCGCAGATTGCTTTCAAGCCCGATTGGACCAAGCACGCCAAGGCCGCGCCCTTCAAGCGCAACGACCAGATGCTGGCCGTCATGCCGATCGGCGTAATCGTCTTTCCCGGCACAGGCATTCAGGACAATCTCGCCGACAAGGCCCGCAAGATGGGCATCCCGATCTATCGGTTCGGCTCCGGCGGCGCGTGAGCGCCGCCTTCAACGCATGGCCGGCAGCTGTCAGTCCGGGACTGAGGCGGATACCTACCGTTCATTCGCTCCGGTCTCATAGGAGCGAGCGATTCTTTGCCATGCTTCTTGATCACTAATTATCGGCTTCCGCTTCGGAGGGAGGCGCTTTCGCCGGCAGCAAAATTGCCTGCCAATCGATCGCAGCCAGTTCGTCCGACTGAATCGACGCCTCAAAGCTCCGGAGACCCGCGTGCTTCGGGCAAGTCTCAACGGCAAAGGCTATGAGTTCCCGCGCACGGGTGGATTGACCCGCTACGCGGTTTTGCTCCGCCAGTAACAATGTGTAAGCTGCTTCGAGTATCGGCCCCAGCTGCAATGTGTTCGCGTGGTGGCGCTCACGAAAATAGCGCGCGTGAAGCTCTTCCATCTCCGACATTGTCCAATCCGGATTTTGGCCTGTCACCAAATGCGCTGCCAGACTGGTGATGGAAGGCGAATCAAAGTCTCTCTTGTAGGTCTCAAAGAATTTCAAATACCCCGCGCTACGACAATCTTCCGGTGCAACGAAGTTGAAAATAAAATAAAGGGCGAGCATCGGCAGGCGCTGCGCAGGTTTTGCTAGGCCAGGCACGAGCACTTCGACCTTCTCCAGCACCGGCCGGATATCCGTTATAGTCGCTGATGGCTGCAATAAGCGCCCGACAACTTGGCCAATGAAAGCGGCGAGATATCGCTGAGCGGTGGCTGCATCGAAACCATGGGGATTGCCGATCCAATATTGGGATGCCCACTGCATGGTCAGCTTCCCTGGCAAATCCTTTCTCCATTCGAACTCTTCAGTTTCCGTTTTCGGCGCTCGCGCCACAAATGTTTTGATCACGTGGCGCGCCACACGCGCGAGGCCAGAAAAGGTTAAGGTCGGTTGCCCATCGGCCACCATGATCTCGTGGAAACCGTCAATCCCGACGAGAACGCGCGGAACCTCAGTGAGGTGATGTACGTAGCTTGAGCGGATCGAATAGGCCTGCCTGAGCCCGATCGAAAGGTCCGGCCGACTGACGGCGCCGACGGCATTTTCGGCCTCTTCACGGAAAAAACTCGGACCAATATGGGCAAGGGCAAACTCACGGAAGCGCCGCGCAATGGCCACATGCTCGTTGGCAAGGACGGCAGCTCGCACCTTGTCTGCGGCGACTTCGGGGGTTTCTCCAAGAGCTTCGTCGATATGCCGCCGCTTTTTCTGGTCGTAATCATCCCAAGCGGGTTCAAATCCATCGAACTTCTGCGCGAGGGATTCTATCGACATGACAAAGAGGGCATAGGCCAGATTCACGTCGTCTGAGATACGATGCGCCCCGATGACATAGCGCCGAATGGCCCGCATGGCCCCTTCGTAGCTCTTGCGCTCCAGCGCCATGAGGTCCGTCACAAAACGCTGGACCTGATCGGCATCGCTCGGCTGCCAGTCCACTGTGCGATCAAACATTCGGGGAATGTATTTCTGAGGCACCAAGTCCGCGCCAAGGCTGGGCCGCTCGCTCGCGACCAAGCGGCGCGCAAGTTCGAGATCGGTCGTGCAGGTGACGTTCAGAGCGAAGGAGACAATGGCCGCAAAATCATTGATCAGCGTATCGCCGCTTGTCGCGATGACTTCGCCACTATATGGGCCGCCGGGCATCTTCTCGATGCGTTCAATGATCTCACAGATGAGTGCTCCGAGCCCATGTACGCCGAAGACCGGCTGGAGCGAGCCCACTTGTGTTTCGATTCGCTCGTCTCGAAAAAGCCGGTAGTTCGTGTAATAGATCGCGCGCCGCGGCGTCTCGTACGCTTCGCCTTTAAAGAACTTTCCGGTGCTGACCTGGAGCATCGCCTCTCAATCCTACCCCTTGAACGGAGGCATCGATGAACGCTCGAATCGTATTGAAATCTATCCCTGCGGCGCTTGTTGGCGCAACCCTTTCGGCCTCGCACGCATTCGCGACCATGCCGACGTTGATGCCGATGCCAGCCATCAAAAGCAAGCCGGCCTGTTTGAAATGGGGGCGCGAGCAAAAAGACGAAGACGCAACTTATATGTGGGGGATGCTTGAGGACGGAACGACTTCGCAGACCGTCGCCGTGCGACGGCTAGCGAACTATTGCATGACCGGCAAATACCCGCTGATTGTGACCTCTGGCGAAAGCATCGGCGAGCATGACCAGTATTGCAAGTCATTCCCGGCTTCAGCCGCCTGCGATGCTCCGCACAAATAAAGCGCTCGTCTATGATGGCGCAGATCTGATGCTCGGCTCCCACTGCGAAATGACCGCAATGATTTACCAACGACATCGGTCGGCCGTCGGCAGCGGTCTTGTCGTCGCCGAAGTTTAGCAGAGCGATTCGGTACTTGCGTCGCGGAGCTCCATTCCCGCTCCATTCCACTGATCCCTGGTCCAACCGAGGGCCTGGGGCTATGAACCCATAAAGGGTCGGCTACGCATGCGCGTGCCGCCGCTTGGCTTCGGCCTCGCGCTGATTACAGCCCTTGGCCGGACACATCGGATGCTGTCAGCGGGGGGACGGACCTCCGCTCAGAACAGGAGCCGGATCGATGTCCCCCAGTGACGCTCACGCCTTTGCCTTCAGCTTCGCCGTCATACCGATCGGCGTCATCGTCTTTCCCGGCACAGGCATTCAGGACAATCTCGCAGGCAAGGCCCGCAAGATGGGCATCCCGGTTTATCGGCTCGGCAGGGGCGGCGCGTAAGCGCCGTCTTATCACCCTTGTAAATTGCCATCATAATGCTATGTTGATAGCAACGCTATCGATTTACCGGGTGACGCTATCATGGCGGCCGTGACCATTCGTAACCTGTCCGACGAGGCGCACCGCGCCCTAAAAGTCCGGGCGGCGCAGCACAATCGCAGCACGGAAGCGGAAATGCGCGCCATCCTGGAAGCCGCCGTGCGACCGGAGGGCCGGCTGCGTCTCGGCTCCGCTCTGGCCGAGATGAGCCGCAAGATCGGCCTAACCAATGCCGATGTCGAAGCCCTCGAACAGGCCCGCGACCGTAAGCCCGCAGAACCGCTGCGCTTCGGATGATCCTGCTCGACACCAATGTCGTCTCCGAGGCGATGAAGCCTGAGCCGGATTCCGCCGTCCGCCGATGGCTCGATGAACAGGCGGCGGAGACGCTCTACCTTTCCAGCGTCACGATCGCCGAGCTGATGTTCGGCATCGGCGCGCTTCCTTACAGCAAGCGCAAGGACAAGCTCGCCGACGCCTTGGACGGCGTGATGGAGTTGTTTGCAGATCGCGTCCTGCCGTTCGACATCGATGCGGTGCGACACTACGCCAACCTCGCCGTCAAAGCCCGCGCGGCTGGGAGGGGTTTTCCGACACCCGACGGCTACATCGCGGCGATCGCAGCCTCCAGGGGATTCGTCGTCGCCACGCGCGATACCAGCGCATTCGACGCCGCCGGCATGGAGGTCATCGATCCCTGGAAAGCCGAGCGCTGACGAGCTGCTACGGCAACAGGGGTGGACAGGGCGGACCGGCGAAAATGACCGTCGTGACGAGCGATCACCTCGGTCTCCTGAACGGATGACACCCCCGCGA
>JAJYAH010000595.1:4131-4940 GCA_021779635.1 Pseudomonadota bacterium
CGCGATACCAGCGCATTCGACGCCGCCGGCATGGAGGTCATCGATCCCTGGAAAGCCGAGCGCTGACGATCTACTACGGGCAGCGGGGGCAGATTAGGCAAATCGCCGAAAATGACCGTCGTGACAATCAAGCATCTCGGTCTCCTGGGCGGATGACACCTCAGCGATCCATTGCGCTGATCCTTGGTCCGGCCGAGGGCCTAGCGCCATCAAGCCATAAAGGCTCGGCTACGCTTTGCGTGCCGCCGCTCTCGGCTTCGCCTTCACGGTGATTGCGGCCCTCGGCCGAACACATCGGGCGCCTGTCAGCGGGGGATGGTCCTCCGCTTCGCACAGGAGCCGGATCGATGTCCCTCAACGAGGCTCACGCCTTCGCTTTCAGTCTCGCCACCACGCTGATGGTCGTCATCGTCGTCTTCCGCGCCGGCGACGGCACGTTGTCGGTTTCTCCCGCCAACGAATACGACGGCGAGCCGTCCATGATCGTCAGCGAAATAGATCCCTTCTCCCCATGACGGGCGAACCGGACCGCCGCGACGGAAGTGGAAACCTTTCCGGCTTTCACTCCCGTCGCGCTTCATCCTTTGCTATGCTTACCGTCGCGCCGTGGTGGTGGTGGAAGGCGCGACCGTCAGAGCATTTCTTTCGGAAGGCACCACCATGATCATTTTCGGCATTATTCTGTCCCTCGCAGCCATCGGCTTTTTCTGCTGGCTGCTGTTCACGCTCGCCGTATTCGCGTTGCCGTTTTTCGCCGGCGTCAGCCTCGGTCTGTGGGCTTATCACACGGGCGCGGGTTGGCTCGGCGC
>JAJYAH010000596.1 GCA_021779635.1 Pseudomonadota bacterium
CGGTTGGTGTCGGAGACAGGCATGGTGGACCTCATCTTGCGTAAAGGCGCGGAAGAAGCTCGCAATCAGCTCCCGGATCTTCTCGAGGCGGCCGAGAAGGGCCGTTCGACGATCATTACCAGACATGGCCGTCCAGTTGCAGCGTTGGTGCCGATCGAGGCGTATGGAGCCGCCATTCGCCAGCAGCCGCTGATGCCCGTCGCAGGATCCGGTCGCGGGTTATGGGGAAAGAATAGTACCCGTACGCTTCGAAAGCTGCGTGACGAATGGAGCCGTTAGATTTTGGGGGGCTGCCGGAGGATGCGCTCGTTCTCCTCGATTCGGCACCCATCATCTACTTCCTCGAGGGGCACCCGAAATTCGGACCGCGCTTCAAGCCGCTCTTCGAAGCCCATGGAACTGGGCGTCTGCGCTTCGCCGTAACGACCATCACTATTGCGGAGGTGCTGACCGGGCCCCTCCAGGCAGGTGATGACGCACTCGCGCAGCGTTACCGCGCGATCCTCGAATCATGGCAACCGATCGCGCTTGACGTCGACATTGCCGAAAGCGCTGCGAGACTGCGGGCGTCGCTCCGCCTCAAGCTTGCAGACGCTGTTCAAGCGGCCAGCGCATTGGCGATCAACGCGGCCGCCCTGGTGACGCATGACCGTGATTTCTCACGCGTGCGTTCGCTGCGTATAATTTCTTGAAGGCAGAGCACATCGACGTGACGATCGTGCACAAAACACTGTCCAGCTTGCCGGGGAGTTGCCATGTCGTCGATCGGTACCACGTTGCTCAACAGCCTTCGTTCCGTTGAGCGTCCGGGCGACTTTTGCGTTGGCGGAATTCGGGAGATATTCATGCCGACGATCGATATCGACGGCGTGGGCAGGATCGCCTTTCCGATCCTGCCTGTCCAGGCCGCACGGCTCGTCGCAGTCGCCGAAGCAGCCCCCTATGGGCGGGGCGAGGAGACGGTGATCGATCGCGAAGTCCGGAGAACTTGGCAGATCGATTCCGCCAAGGTTCGGATCGGAGGGCGCCACTGGGAAAAGACCCTGGCCGGACTCGTCGCCGACATAGCCCTCGGGCTCGGTGTGAGCGAGCCGGTTGCGGCCGACTTCTATAAGCTTCTTGTCTACGATACCGGCAGCTTCTTTGTCGACCACCGCGATACCGAGAAGGCCCCCGGCATGTTCGCGACGATGGTGCTCGTGCTGCCCTCGACACATAGCGGCGGCGAATTGGTCATCAAGCATGTCGGCCGGGAGGTGGTGCTCGACCCGCGTCCGGAGGAGCCGTCGGAGATCGGCTTCGCGGCCTTCTATGCCGATTGCGTGCATGAAGTGCGACCTGTGAAGACGGGATGTCGCCTGACCCTCATCTATAATTTGCGTTTCGTCGACAAGAAGCACCCACTGAAGGCGCCCGATTATCGCGCAGAGCACCGGCGGGTGGTGGAGTTGCTACGGAGCTGGGCGAGCGCGGAGGACGAGCCTGACAAGCTGATCCTGCCGTTGGAGCATGCCTATACGCCGGCGGAGCTGTCGTTCAGTGCACTCAAGGGTGCCGATGCGGGTGTGGCGTCCGTGCTGGTCAAAGCCGCCGCAGAGGCGGATTGCGATCTCCACCTCGCTCTGGTGTCGATCGAGGAGAGCGGCAGCGCCGAACATACCGGCTATTACGGCCGTCGCAAATGGAGTCGCGAGGAGGAGGAGGACGAAGAATTCGAGGTTGCCGAGGTCATTGACCGGGCCCTGATCTTGTCGAAGTGGCGGCGTCCGGATGGCGGCGAGGCGGGGTTCGACGATTTTCCATTCACCGAGGACGAGCTGTGCCCGCCCGACGCTTTTGAGGATCTCATGCCGGACGAGCAGTATTTTCACGAGGCGACGGGCAACGAAGGCGCGTCCTTCGAGCGCACCTATAACCGTGCCGGCTTCGTGTTGTGGCCGACCGCGCGGAGGCTCGCGGTGCTCAATCAGGCCGGCCTCCGCACAACGCTGCCGTTTCTCGAAGATCTGGCGGCGCGCTGGGAGACGAGCAACGCTTCGATCCAGTCACGGTTGTGGCTTGAAGCCGATGAGCTTTCACGGCACATGCTGCGCTCCTGGTCCCGCTCGCCTTGGCGGGCGGAGGACGACGCCGAAGCCGGCCGGATGATCGATTTGCAGATCCGGCTGGGGAACGTGGAGCGCATCGATGCGTTTCTCGCCGAGCTGTCCGCGGAAGGCCATTACGCCGCGCCCGACAATGGGGCGATCGTGCAAGCCGCCGCCCTTCTTCCGGCCCCGCGCGCAACGGAGCTGCTGGTCCGGATTGTCAGGCGTAACGCTCCGGCCCATCTCAGCGCCTGCGGCGATCTGCTGCTGCGCTGCGTCGCGGCGCCGACGGATGTGACGGGCGACCTGGAGCAGATCGGTGTGGCCTTGATAGATGCCTTGCCGGGCGACCCGACCAAGCGGGAGCAGGTCGGCACTTGGACTCGGTCAACGCCGGTGAAGCCGGGCTTCGTCGTCGATCTTCTGACTGCGACGAGCCGGATCGACGCCGGTCTCGCGGCCCGTGCGATCGAGCACCTGCGGGCCTGGCCGAAGACCTACGAGCCGGACGACGTGCTGGTCCCCGCCGCTCGCGCGTTTGCCAAGCTGGCGGAGAGCAGAGCTTGGCCGGCGGTGGGGCGGCTCCGGGAGGCGTCTCTCGACCACCTGCGCAGGCGCATCGCCCTACCGCTGGCGGCGCCACGGGACTGGACCAGGACCAACCCACTCGAATGCACATGTGGCGATTGCCGTGGACTGGGCGCGTTCCTGGTTGCGTCGGATCAACAGCAATGGCGCCTGAAGGCGGTCCAGGATCGGAGGACCCATGTCGAGCAAAGCGTCCGGAGCGCGGCGTGTGACCTTGACCTCACAACCGAAAGGCGCGGCAGCCCCCACACGCTGGTCGCCACCAAGAACCAAGCCAGCTACGAACGGCGCGCAAAGCAGCGCCGGGAGGATCTGGAGCATGTGTCGGCGCTGGGCGGATGATGTTGGCCTTGCACCGCGCGGAGGATTATCTTCAAGCCAGAGATCGTACGCTACGGCGCCAGGCGCCGCGCTTCAGCCGAAGCGGAAATCCTGCGATCGGGCCGTCGTACCGGGCACGTTGCTGGCCGTTCCCTAGGCGCCGTTGAGGTCAGGCGCCATCGGGTAGATCTAGGTAGGTCATGCGATCCATGACGCCGTTCGCAAGCCCTACCTTGTAGACGGCTTCAGCGAAGCGCCTGTCCTCAGCTAGTCGGCCCAGCTTGCTATTGCCTATGCGCTGCGGCAGCAGCATGCAAATCGGTTTGAGCATTTCGATTCCGAACGGAATATTGACGCCGGCGGTCATCGAGAACTTCCCGGGGGTGAGCAGCCTGGTAGCGATCAATTCTCCATCGTCCATCGAACTCTCAAGCCCGACGTCGAGCAGCCACACTTTGGAGTTGCGGAGAATGTCGGTGGCGATCAGGCCCATCGTATCGTGACGCCGTTCGATCAGGAGTATGGCAAACTGCGATGCGCGCATCGCGTCCAGCATCAGCCGCTCGTCAGACTGCGCGTCGAATTCGGCGGACTTCGCGTAACGGTCGATCGCCCGCGAACGATCCGCAGGCGCAGTGTAAACGGCAAGATCGTAGACGTAGTACATCTCCTCCATGTCTTCGAGAAGCAACGTCTTTCCTCGTGTCAATCCGAGCCGACGCGCGTGATCCAGCAGTCTGTCGCCGGATACGCAATTGAGAACTTCCTCATGAAGTCTCTTGGAGATTTCCCGCAGGCGAAGATACCGGAGAAGGATATCGTCGCGCGTGGAGCGCATAGCGCCGTCCCAAGGCAGTGTGGGCTGTTGTTGGGCAAGAGAAAGGGCCATGGAACGCCTCCGAGTTGGGCCGGCAGCTAGTCGCGATTATTAGCGATGTGGAGTGATTCGCGGAACAGCAACCTCCTCAAGCGCCGCCGTTCGGCCTGCTCCAGGTCGCCGAAACGATCGGCGGTGCCGATTGGCAACCCGCGCGCATGGCCTTTGGTGAAACGCTCGCCGGGCTGATCGCCGAGGTCCCCAAGGCGATGTGTGAGCCAGCCACGCTCGCATCGGTGCTGCGGAAGAGCAACGAACTTGCCGAGTTGGAGGCCGTCGCACAATCCTGGTTCGAGGACGACCCGCAGGTCGCTCAAGCGGTGGAGCGCGCCCGCGGCCGTGATCGCGCCAAATTTGCGATCCATCTATTGCAGAGCGTCATTGGGCGACATCGGGATAGATGGGCTGACGCCGTTTTGCGCACGGCCCTATGGATGCGCGAGGCTCCACCGGAGGCCAATCTATGCTGGCGCGAGCTCGCGATCGTTGCAAAAGCGCTCGCCGACGGACGGGATATGACCGAGATCGGATTGATGCGCGATATCGCATTGTGGACGATCGCGGTGCTCAGGGACGCTGGGCGGATATGAGTGCGCCGCAGACGCGCTTTGCGCCGCCTATTCGCCGAGTTGGGGGATGTGGCAGGTGAGGTGGTGCTCCCAACGGGATCGATCGAAGAACATTATATAGCAATTTCAATTACATATGTCGGCCCCCTTTTTGCGCAGCTATCGGGCGAAGCAAAATTGCGTCAAGCTGATATTGGATAATATTGGCGCAAACCAATCTTCACGATGACGCAAATGGACGCCAGAATTACCGAACTCGTGGCGCGGCTCACGGCGCTGGAACGCGAGCGCGCGGAGATCCTAGCCGAGATCAACACCCTGCGATCGGTGCGGAGCGAAGAGGCCGCGGCTATCAAAGCGGTCCTTTCGGCAAAAGCCGGCGATCCCATCGACCGGAATTCGACAATCGAAAAGAAGATTGCTCTGTTTCGCCGGCTTTTCCGCGGCCGCTCGGATGTCTTCCCCATTCGTGGGGAGAATCGCACGACCGGGCGCAG
>JAJYAH010000597.1 GCA_021779635.1 Pseudomonadota bacterium
ACATCGTCATCGCCACCGACGTGGCCGCCCGCGGCATCGACGTGCCGCGCGTCAGCCACGTGGTCAACTACGACATCCCCTACGACACCGAAGCCTACGTGCACCGCATCGGCCGCACCGGCCGCGCCGGCCGCACCGGTAACGCCATTCTCTTCGTCGCGCCGCGCGAGATCCGCATGCTGCGCACCATCGAGCGCGCCACCCGCCAGCCGATCGCACCGCTCACCCTGCCCAGTCGGGCCGACGTCACCAACAAGCGGGTCGCCGACTTCAAGGAAAAAGTCGCCGAGGTGCTCAACGCCGAAGGCCTCGATTTCTTCGCCAACATCGTCTCGCAGATCGCCGAAGAACAGAATGTCGGCGCCGAGGAAGTCGCCGCCGCGCTGGCCATGATGGCCCAGCAAGGCAAGCCGCTGCAGATCGCCGGCGAGGACCCGCGTCCTGCCCCGGCCCCATCCTTCGACAGCCGTCCGCGACCGGGCAGCTTTGGCGAGCGCGACGAGCGCAAGCCGCGTTTCGACCGCGGCGACAAACCCGGCTTCGAAAATCGCGGCGAGCGTCCGCGTCGCGAAGAGCGCCCGACCCGTGCCGCCCCGAGCGGCGACATGGTGCGCTATCGCATCGACGTCGGCCGGGATCACGGCGTCCAGGTCAAGGATATCGTCGGCGCCATCGCCAACGAAGCCGGCATCGAAAGCCGCTTCATCGGCCGCATCGCCCTCTACGACGAATCGAGCACGGTCGAACTGCCGGCCGGCATGCCGGGCGAGGCCGCCAACGCCCTGAAGCGCACCCGCGTCCGTGGCGTGCCGATCAACCTGCGACCGGACGAAGGCCGTCAGGACAGCGGCGAACGCAGCTTCAAGAAAAAGAGCTTCGGCGACCGCTGACCGCGGAATCGGGCAGCAATCCCACCAGGCCACGGCAAGTCCGTGGCCTTTTTGTTGCTCGCCCGGTCATGAGGGTCTGCCCCCACCGATCCGGCGACGAGTCGAGAAAAACGCCAAAGTTGCCGACGTCCGGATTAGGGTGGCTTTCCGATCCTTCTCTCGGATCAGTTGCTTCTGTGCGGTCCGTGATTGCCCGATATGTCACACAAATCCGGACAGCCAGCGAATTTGCTCCAGATGCCACAAGACAGGCAGCCACCAACGCACTGCAGCGCACCCGCGTCCATAGCTGTGCCTGTCCGCGCTATATCAACGGACCTTTGCCGCCGGTACATAGATCGGCACATAAACGGGGGTGTCCCGTTGCAAGGGCATCGACAGGCTGACCTTTCCCTTTTGGCTCACCTGTTCGCGACTTCCACATTTTTCGACCCATACGAAGAGATCGTTCTCGGCGAAATTTGGCGTGCCCGTTACCCGATAACAACCTTCCGGCTGAAGTTCGGCTTCGATTACCAGGTCGTAATATTTCACCGAAGCGAACAGAAAACTGCCGCGTTTGATGCGCGCATTGACAATCAGCTTGTGACTGCCGGGCGCAACAGGAACCACATGCTCGGGATCATAGCGAAATCTGACGACCTTCCCGTCGACCGCCGACAAACGATAGGTTTCATCGAGACTGTCTTCGCCCCGACCGCCATAGGTCGTGCCCGCGATTTCCACTGTCGCGTTCTCGGGAGCGGCGTAAAAATGATCGCCGGTAGCACAGGCGGACAGCAGCAATACGCTCAAACATCCAACAAGACCACGGTTCAGTTGGCGGCGCCCTCGCTGCAAAGAAGATTCAAGAGTAAGCGTGCTACGCATCGATATGCACCGGAATATCGCTCGTACCAGCCAAGGCAGCGACGGCCAGGAAAAATTTGAATTCGAGCGTCGTTTGATCGTCCTCGGGCCGCACAAGATCCGCCGAGTCGCCAGATAACTCGAAGCGATCATCCAAGTAACCGAGGAAATAGGCCAGGAGCTTTGCATGCATCGATTGCAGGCTCCCAACGCCAAACGCCATATGCAGAATCTGATCGGAAGTAACATGAAACTTCCCGGCAAAAAATCGCCCCCAACGCCGCACTTGGGGCACGCTCGATGCGCAGAACTGCGGGTTGCCCCGCAATTTGCGGATCGGTGCGCCATCGAACTGGAAATTCTCGATCGCTTTACGCAGCATTTGACCTGCGGGGGATTTCATATTGGCCGGTAGCCTCGACAGTAGCCACCGTTCGCCTTTTTCACTCAGTGGATAGTGAATGGCTCCGCCACAACCGAAATCCGTCTTCCGGACGTTGGCCGGACAATCGCCGCAATGAATGGCCAGCTCTGTCAATTGAGCGGCCTGTTGCAACAGTTCGGCGGCTGTCGTTGTTACCTCCTCCGGGCCATCAGGCCTGAGCACCACGACTTTGATTGCGATTGATTCCGGGGGTTGAGCGGAGAGCGACGGGTCGGATCGCGCAGCCTCTAAAGCTGCGAGAGCACGACTACGTGCCTTCTGCATCTGCAACAGCCCTTCGTCCGGGACAGATTCCCGAACCTTGCAGGGAAATACGCCGTGGTAATCAATAGCCATTTAGTTGTCCAAGTTGAACAAAGGTTGATCAGTAGCAAGATGGGGCGAATTGAAGGCAGCTCGCCCGACTGGGTGTAGCGCAATTGATTCCGGATGTTGGCTCGGACATATCAGGGTTTTGCCTCGTCCGAGGGCGTTGCATCGCCGAGGTAGGCATTCATCGTGGGATTTTCCAGCCAGTTATGGATATCGTTTGCAATTTCGTCGTTCAGCCGGTTGGCTATTCCGCATCCGGTCCAGGCGCGAAACGAGTGTCTCAGGGCGACAAAACTGCCGATTTCACGCTCGTCCTCGACCAAGGAACCGAGCACCTTCAACCATTTGCTGCCGGAATAAAGACCTCCGCCAAGCAGGCGGGAGTCAACAACCGTCAGCAGCAGTTTTTTGCCCTGGGCATTGGCGATATCGTCGCTGACACGATAGAGATGGCCGGATGTGTACTCCTCCAGCATGGCGGGCAGTTCCGTATTCCAAGGGCAGGACTTTTTGATATCCGGATCGATGGTGTCTTCGTGAAGGGTGTCGATGGTCCGCGCAATCTTGATGCCCGGCTTCGGTTCCTCCAACCAACTGGCGATGTTGTCTCCCATGTCCTCACCAAGCTCAATGGCCTCATCGCATTCGTGCAGGCTGCCGGCGTAGCGATCGTCCAGAAAGCCAAAATCGCCAATCGCTTTTCCGCTTTCGTCGAAGAGCGTTCCATTCACCTGAATCCAGGCGGGCGCTTCCGTTTTCCCTGTGCCAACTGTTGGGTCGAGCGTTGCGGTCAAAGTCAGCTTTTGCCCTTTTGCTTCCATCGGCATGGGGGTGGTCGAAATCCGCTTGTCGCTCTTGGCCAGATACGCGACAAGACGGGCATCCCAAGGGCAGTCATCACCGGGGGAAACACTTCCGTCCGGCGCCGGGCTAGCGTACGGAATCGTCGGTGCGACATAAATGTGCGTCACCGGCTCAGCCTGTGCGATGGCGGCAGAAAGGAGCAGTAACGCAACGAGGAATTTTCTTGGGAACATGGGCTTGATGGCGCTCGCTTGGAAAACCAATTCAAGGCGACCGTTGATGGTTGCTCAGGCTTGGGAGCCAGGCGCGGGGTCTGAATTGAATGGGCCGGATTCATCCCGGGCTGTTCAAACCAAGGCGGAATCGTGACTCGCTGGCATCTCGGATTCTCTCCTTCTCGACGCTTGTTTGGCGCGACGGATCGACGACTATCTGAACGGAAAAATTAAGACATTGGCATTGTCGTTAACTTTCGTAACGAATGTCAATAGCATTGCTGCCAAGCGTATTTTCTGGTGGCGGTCGGGTTTTCTTGATGGCCCTGGAAGGTGGCCGAAGGGGGCGGCTGTGTCAGGCAATGCCGGTTTTGGAAACCATTCACCGAGAGTCCAAGCAATGGATCCCTCGCTACGGCAGTCTCGTTAGGAAAATACGCCGTGGTAATCTACTGAGTGGTGGAAAGCAAAGCCGCCCTTGGCGTAAATGATTGAAAGGCAAAAATGGCTCGCATTGACCATGACACAGAAGAAGCCGTCCGGCGCTTCCTCACCTTGCTGGAAGGTCGTTACAACATGGCCGGCGCTATCGTCTATGGCAGCCGGGCACGTGGCACGCACCGCCCTGACAGCGACGCCGATGTAGCAGTGCTCTTAACCGGCGAGCATCAACGGGTGCTGACGACAACCTTGGCCATGGCCGATGTTGCCTATGACGTGCTGCTCGACACCGGCATCAATATCTCTCCGCTGCCGGTTTGGCTCGATGAATGGGAGCACCCAGAGACTTATACAAACCCGGAACTCTTGTACAACATCGCCAGGGAAGGAATTCGTCTATGAAGGCGAAAGACTTGATGGCAAAAGCCGTACAGGCATCGGCATCAGCTAAGGTATTGCTCGATACAGGTGATGCCGATGGTGCGTGTAATCGGGCGTACTACGCCATGTTCGATGCCGCCCGTGCCGCATTGCTGTCGTCAGGGCAGCAGGTTGGCAAGACGCACAAGGGCGTCCGTCCTGAATGCGTTCAGTGAGCATCTGGTTAAGAGCGGGTTGCTCCCGAAGGAAATGGGGCGGCTATTGAAGCAAGCAGAAACCCGTCGCTACGTGGCCGACTATGAAGGCGATCCAATTCAAATTAGCGATGCGCGGGAGATGGTGGAACAAGCCGACTGGCGCTGGTCAGGGCCGATATGATCTCTCTCGCCAAAGCGAAATTCGAGCACGAATGGCAGCGAATTTTTCCGATATGTAAGTTAAAGCATGCCTTCATGCAAGTTCTTGCTCACGGAGAACACCTCATCTAACGCGGTGCCGGAACGTAGATCGGGTAGGTCACGACTGTCGGTCGTTGAAGCGGCCGGCTCAGGTCCAGAGACAACACTTCCGAGGC
>JAJYAH010000598.1 GCA_021779635.1 Pseudomonadota bacterium
CCCGAACCGACCTCAGGTGGCCGGCTTCATCTCGGAATGGTGGCCGGAATCAAATCGGAACGCCGGCCGGCATCAAATCGGAATCCCCGGCCGGAATGCGTCGGAATTCGCAACAGGCTGTCGTAGGTGTCGCCCTGCCAGCAGAAGCCGCCGGGGACGACGAGCACTTCATGCACGACGCCCTTGTGCTCGCGGACGATGACAGAGCCAACCTTCACCTGTCGGGGCGGCTCCGCGCCGGGCTTTTGGAGCGAGCGCAGCAGGCGCGCCGTCGCCGGGTTGAGGCCGCCGAGCGCCTGCTCCTGAAGGAGATGCGCGATCGCTCGCGCGAGAAGGTCTTTCGAGAAGGCGGCAGGCGGCTCGCAACCGAGAACCTGCCGCCATTCAGACCGCAGCGCATCGACGTTAAGCGTGGCTACGCGTGCGATCTCCTGCGCGAGATCAGCGCGCCCCTCACGCCGCCGGCCAGCCGGCCCGGCGGCCGGCTGACGCCTCGTTGAGCGCGCCGCCATGATCAGGCCGCCGCCGATCCGACAATGCGGTAGATGGAAGCCGCGCCATCGACCCGCAAGCGCTCGATCATAAACCCGCGCTTGCGCAATCCGGTGAGGGCGGCGCGCGTCGTATGCGGGAGCCAGCCGGTAGCCTCGACAAGAGCGTCGATCGTGGCGCCGGCCTTCGCCGAGAGCATGTCGATCACCCGCGCCTGCTTCGACCCCTCGCGCGGCGACGACGCAGGCGGCGGCGTCTGCTGCGCCCGAGCGGGACCGTTGCCGCCCGATGCGGGCTTCTTCTGTTGCTTCCTGGTCGAAGCGGCGGCTTCCTTGATCGCCTTTGCCTCATCCTCGACGCCGACCGCCGCACGACCTGCGCGCGTGATCATGAGGCTGACCCCTCGCCCATCCTCATCCTCGCGCCAGACCTGCATGCCGGGCTTGGCTTTCACCTCGCGCATCAGCTTGCGCGCGACCAGGCTCGATCCGACCTTTGTAGCCGCGGCCTTGTTGATCTTCAGAGGGACAACCGCCAGGCCGTCCGCGCGCGCAGCCGCTGCGGACAACACGATCAACTGAGTATCGGTAAGCTTCGCCATGATCTCGACTCCGTGCTTCGACAGCTCCCGCTGTCACCAGCACGGCCCCGCATTGGTCTCAGGCCAGCGGGGCAGGCGCGCCTCACGGCGCGGCGCGCCCGACACTACCGCTCTGTTCGAGGAGCCAGTCCAGTCCAATTTAAAAGGAAACGTCTCCGTCCGGTTTCGCTATACTCAGCCCGGAGACGGATAAGGAACTGGCGCAGCCGCGCATTGCGGCCGTCTCTCGTTTCGCTACACTTCACAGGATCGCCTGCATCCCCGTGGAAGTGCTGCGGATTGCGGCTGTCTCTCGTTTCGCTACACTCTGGTCGATCGCGCGGCCCTTGTCGTCGAGGCTGCGGATTGCGGCCGTCTCTCGTTTCGCTACACTGATTGACCAGCCAAAGATTCCCAGCCGGCACGGATCGGCTAAGTCATTGAAAGTACGCGCTTTCAATATGGCGTGCACAGCGACGGTAACAGCGCCGTGCATGGGAGCGCAAGCCCCGTGATCGCGGCCTTTTTGGCGGCCATTTGTTGTCCTCTCGCGAGCCGAATCGGTATGACGCGATTACGGCAAGAAAGATGTCCCCTGAACTTGATCTCCGAATGCGGTCAGACGGGTTGAATGTCTCGGAGGAATTCGGAAGCAGGTGCGACGCCGCTCACCATCAGACGGTCTCTGGCGCGTGTTGCCGCAACGTACAGCAGCTGACGCTCAGTTTCATAGACGTCTTCTAATTCCACGTCGTCGGCGGCGGCCTCGACACGGTCACGCAGCGGCAAGGCGTCCTGATCGCAAGCCATAACCGCAATAGCCTTAAACTCGAGCCCTTTCGCGAGATGCATCGTCCCGATAACGAGCCGTCCGCCCCGCGTATGACCTCGTTCCGTCAGCTCGACGCAATCGAAGCCGCTTGCTTTGGCGACGGCGCGCGCACGGGACAGCAGGTTGGGCGTTCGCGCGAACAGGCCGATCTCACCGAGGTCGACGCCGGCCTCAACCGCGCTCCTTACGAAGCTGGCCACAGCTTCGATTTCCGCGGCTTCGTTCTGTGCAACAAGAATATCGGGCGCTGGCCCGTTGAAAACTGAAACGGTCCCCTTGCGGGTATCCTGGATGCCATCGACGTCCCTTAGCGAGGCGGGAAGCAGGCGATCGGCGGCGCGCCGGATCTGGTGTGAGGTACGATAGTTTACCTTCAGCGTGGTCGACCGTCCGCGGATATCGATGCCGAGCGCGGACCACGAGAACGGCTGCTGGAAGATGCGCTGCCCGAGGTCGCCGGCAAAGAACAGTGCGTTCGCGCCCTGAGGCGCAATCGCCGTCAGCAACCGCAGTTCAGGCACACCGAGATCTTGCGCCTCATCCACGACGATATGCGTGAAAGGCTTGTCCTGACGTTCGTCGAAGAATTTAGCGACGGCCGCCAAGATACGCGGGCGGGTGAACAAGCCGCGATCCTCGATGGCCTTCCGCGCCTCCGCGAAAACCGGCCAGAGGCGCTCGCGCTGCTTCGACCCGAGACGCATCTTCCGGCCGAGGCGCGGAACGGCGAGGTAGTCTTCAACCGATGTAACCTGCCAGGCGTCGACCACGTTGGACCATTCCGAGCGCACGAAGTTGATGTTGAGCTTCGGTTCGATCTGTCCGGCTGCCTTCTCGAGCGCACGAAAGACCTGGTCGTCTTTGGCGACATGCGCGCGTCGACCGAAGGCCAGCTCGTAGAGCTCGTCGGCGATGGCGCCCATCGAGGCGACACGAATTCTCGGGATCACGCCCGCGTCCGGCCCAGCGAGAATGCAAACCTTCTGCTCCAGTGCAGACGCGAGGGGATCGGAGAAAGTTGTCAGCAGCACGCGCGCATTTGGCGACGAGCTCGCCAGCCGGACAGCACGATGCAGCGCCACCACCGTCTTGCCGGTCCCTGCGGAGCCGGCGGCGCGCGCCGGGCCCGAATAATTCCGCTCGACCAGTTCGCGCTGAGACGGATGGAGGAAGACCATCCACTTGTCCCAGGGATAGTCGAGCGCCTGGCGCAAATCCTCGGCATTCTCGATCACGCGGAACCGGCGAAGCGCATCGGGGTGCTGATAGGGGTCCGCCGGAGGGGCCTCGGATGCCACCGCGCCAGGCGGTAGCGAGAAACGTGGCTCAGTCAGGTCCGGCATGCGTAGCATCGGCGGCATCGCGACCTTTCGCGACAGCGCGCCGACGGTCGCGAACTGCAGCAACGATTCCGCTGCCTCGGGCGGCAGGCGCGGGGCGAGTTCGAGAAAACCGTCCTCGCTCGCCGCGCGAACGTCGGCGAGCCAGTCTTGCGGCACGCCGACCGACAACAGATCGTCGTTGGAAAGGACTGCGAAGGGTGCCGGCGGCCCAGCGGGCTTCTGCGCCGCCTGGAACAATGGCAGCGCGATTTCCTCGACGCGCTCGCGCACTTCCACGATCTGGATTGCGCCGGTGCGAGGATGCGCCTCGATGCGGCGACGCTCGGCCCATTGGTAGGCCTTGTCGTGATGGTCGACATAGGCGAGCAGCATGCTCGCCGAGGACTTGTGGATAATAATCCGGAGGTCGCGATTGACCCTGACGGACCAAAAATTCCGATCTTTTGACTGCTCGATCCGGTGCATCTGCAAGCCCGGATGTTCTGGATTGGCTAGGAGATCGATCGCCGACCTGCTCGCAGCGCCACGGTCTGACGCGGGCAGCCGCGCCAGAGCGTCCGTGAAGGTGTCGGCTATGCGGAATTCCATCAGATCAGGCCTCCTTCGCGGAGCGATCTCGCCCGGGCTTTAGGATCATCCATGGATATGCAATTTCGCGCGGCATTCTTCCTGCGAACCGATGGCCTGCATTTGTTATGTGCCAAGCGCAGCTGCCATTCTGACCGAAACCTGGCAGTGAATACATTTTCCTTTCATTGAAAGCCGGGCCAGTTGCCCAGATCAATATGTGCTCAATATCGTTGATGCTCTTGGACACTGATTTCTTGTGGGTCCATTTCTGGAAATCGATATTCCCGATGCTAAGCGAAGTTTGGCCGCGCATACCTCTGATATCATCGGTCTTCGGATGATTGGCGAACCGGCTGTCCAGCTTCTGCGAGATGCCGATATACGCGATCCGCTCCTTTGTCTTCGCCCTGTGATGGTCGCGGACGATCGCGTACACATGTCCAAGTCCGTTTGACGCATCCTGCAGGGGAGCATCTTCTTCGGGTTTCCACAGACGGGGCTTCGACCACCAGGAGAGAATCGGCAAGATATCCAAGATCGGCAATCCGGCGCTTCGGTCGCTTCTGGTGGTCGGCGCAACGGCGGTCATAATGCATGCCCGACGCGGCGCCGCGGTATCGCCATGGCTGACGGGCCTGTTGGCGCGCCGGCCACCCAAGGTCGCCGCCATCGCCTTGGCCAACAAGATGGCTCGCATCGCTTGGGCGCTTCTCGCCAAAGGAGGAAGGTTTGTCCGCTACAATCAAGTCGCAGCAAATGCCGCTGCATGACGGCAGTTAGATTCAGTGAATTGACCGGCGGCATCGCGGCCGGTCAAGGGCAAGGTGCATTCGATCTATGATGACCACACGGGACGACATCCCGATAAGACCCAAGGCCGAGGATTCCCAAGCGCACAACAAGCGCGCTGATTTGATTGGCCGGTCCTATCGCGAACGTCATCAAGGCCAGCGGCCAATGTCCGCGATCAAAGGCCGGACATATGGGCGCACCGCTCCCTATGGTCAGATAGTGAAAGAGCCCTTGACCGCGGGGTCGTTCCACATATGGGAATCCCAATCGATTCAAAAAGATTGGAAAACGCTCTAG
>JAJYAH010000599.1 GCA_021779635.1 Pseudomonadota bacterium
TATGGGCGTGCCTCGTGTTCTTCATATTCGAATGGGTGGTCCGGCTTCGCCATGCCATTCAGGAGCATCGCGGCTTGACTTACGCCGTGTCCGGCCGCGGACTGGTCGATGCTGCGGCCGCCGCCGCGGTGCCGGTCGCGCTCGTGCTTGGCGTCGACCCCAAAACCGCTTGGTTGCTGGGCGTGGTGTGGCTGCTCAAGGTGATCCCGGGAATCCCGGGGCTGCGGCAATTGCGCCGGGTGCTGGTGCAGGAATCCGGACCGCTTTTGAGCGTGCTGGTGATCTTTCTGATGGTGCTGTTCCTGGCCTCGGTGGCGGCCTATTTTCTGGAGCGCGACGTTCAGCCGGGGACCTTCGGCAACATTCCCGCTGCCCTGTGGTGGGCAGTCGCAACGCTGACCACGACGGGATATGGCGACGTAGTGCCGATCACGCCGCTCGGCCGGCTGGTCGCCGCTCTTGTGATGATCTGCGGGCTCGGCGTGTTCGGCCTCTGGACCGGTATTCTCGCCACCGGCTTTGCCGCCGAGACACGCCGCGACAATTTCCTCAAGACCTGGGAGTCGGTCAGCAAGGTCCCGTTCTTTGCCGCCCTTGGTCCGTCGGCAATCGCCGACGTGACGCACATGCTGCGCACCATGGACCTGCCGGCGCGCACCATGATCATCCGCAAGGGCCAGACCGGCGACTGCATGTATTTCATCGCCGCCGGCGAGGTCGAGGTCGATTTGCCGGGCAACAAGGTGACGCTCGGCGACGGCGCATTCTTCGGCGAGATGGCGCTGCTCGGCAACAATCTGCGCTCGGCCAATATCACCACCACGCGGGTGTCGAAGCTATTGGTGCTCGATCTCGTGGACTTCCGCATACTGATGGCGCGGCATCCCGATCTTGCCGAAACCATTGACGCCGAAGCCAGACGGCGCGAACTCGAGAACAAGTAGAGCATGATCCGGAAAAGTGGAAACCGGTTTTCCGAAACGATCATGCTCAAATCCAATGGAGAAAACCATGTCGGAGGCCGCCGCGACGGCGAGCACACCGCTGCTCGACATCAATGGCGCCCGCGCCACCATCCGCCTCAACCGGCCGAAGCATCTGAACCGGCTGCAGCCCGATGACCTCGATGCGCTGCTCAAGCTGTTCGACCGGATCGAGGCCGACCCCGCCATCCGGGTGCTGGTGCTGACCGGCACCGGTCGCGCCTTCAGCGCCGGCTACGATCTGGGCTCGATCGCCGAGCGCGCCGCCAGCGCGCCGGAGCAACAGAGCGCCGGATCGGCGTTCGAGGTCGTGGTCAACCGGCTTGAAGACCTCGGGGTTCCGACGATCTGCCGGCTCAATGGCGGCGTCTATGGCGGCTCGACCGATCTGGCGCTGGCCTGCGATTTCCGCATCGGCGTCGACAGCGGCGAGATGTTCATGCCGGCGGCGCGGCTCGGACTGCATTATTACAAGAGCGGCATCGTGCGCTATGTGTCGCGGCTAGGCGTCGACAACGCCAAGAAGCTGTTCCTGACCGCGCAGAAGATCGACGCCGCCGAGATGTTGCGGATCGGTTATCTCACCGCGATGGTACCGGCTGAGGCGCTCGACCAGGAGGTCGACAGGCTCGCGGCCATTCTCGCCGGCAATGCGCCGGTCGCGATGCGCGGCATGAAGCGCGCGATCAACGAATTCGCCCGCGGCAGGCTGGATGAAGAAGCCGCCGACCGCCGCGCCCGCGAGAGCATGCGCGGCGCCGAGATCAAGGAAGGCATCAAGGCGTTCGCCGAGAAGCGGCCGCCGAAATTTTAGCTGACGTTGGTTGCGTTCCCCGGATGCTGTGCAGTGCGCCGCATTTGCGGCGCGATGCGCTGCTGATCCGGGGTCTATTGCTGCATATGGGTCCCGGCTCTGCGGAGCAGCGTAACGGACGCTGCACCGCGTCCGGGCACGATATCTTATTTATCTTCGAGAACGGCTACTCGTCGATAAACGTCGCGGCGTCCGCAATGCGGGCGCGCGAGGTCCGGTAGCTGTTGATCTTGTGATCCCGGTCCGGGAAGCCGAACGAAATGCCACACACCACGCGCCGGTCGTCGCCGAGCTTGAAATGGCGCCGGATCAGGCTGGAGTGGCGCGCGAGCGCCGCCTGCGGGATGGTGCCGAGACCCAATGCCTGCGCGGCCAGCAGGAAATTGCCGACATAGGCGCCGCAATCGATCGCCCCGTAAATCCCGAGCGCCTCGTCGGTATGAATGATCGCGACATGCGGTGCGCCGAAGAAATTGTAATTCTCCAGCGCCTGCCTGCTATAGGCCGCCTTGTCGCCGCGCGCGATGCCGAGCGTGTTGTAGAGCTGGAAACCGCTTTCGCGGCGGCGTTCCAGATAGACGCCGAGATATTCGCGCGGCGGGGTAAAATCATGGTCGTCGCCGGTGCCGGAAGCGGCCTCGGCATAAATCAGTTTGCGAAACTTTTCCTTTGCCTCGCCGCTCGCGATCACGACCTGCCACGGCTGGCTGTTGCACCACGACGCGGTACGCTGGGCCGCCGTCAAAATCCGGTTGATGGTCGGGCGCGGCACCGGATCAGGCCGGTACGCGCGGCATGAATACCGCTCGTCCAGCAACTCCTCCAGCACGCCGATTCGCTCCTCGATGCTGTGTCGGCCAGCCGGCGTCTTCTTGGCGGCATCCTGCATATTCAGCGCCCCTTGGTCGGAATCTTGTTGAACGGAACGTCCTTGTCGACCCGGATGTCGCCGGGCAGGCCGAGCACCCGCTCGGCGATGATGTTGCGCAGGATCTCGTCGGTGCCGCCGGCGATCCGCATCGATGGCGACGACAGCAGCATGGCCTGGAACTGACCGGCCGCCTCGGCGGTCTCGGGGTCGGTGAGTACCCCGCTCGCGCCCTGCAAATCCATCGCGTAGGTGGCGATGTCCTGCAGCATCGAGCCGGCCACCAGCTTGCCGATCGAGTTTTCCGGCCCCGGACGCTCGCCCTTCGACAGCGCCGAGACTGCGCGGTGACTGGTGTATTTCAGGCCGCTGTTCTTCACCGCCCAGTTAGCCAGTTTCGAACGCGTGGCGCGATCGTCGATAGCAAGGCCGTCATCGGTCATCAGGTTGCTGCAGAAATCGAAAATCTCGGAAAATCCGGTCGCCAGCCGCGAGCCGATCGACATGCGTTCGTTCATCAGCGTGGTCAGCGAGACATTCCAGCCGTCGCCGACGGCGCCGAGCCGTTGCGAATCCGGAATCCGCAAATCGGTGAAGAACACCTCATTGAATTCCTGCATGCCATTGGCCTGCTTGATCGGCTTGACCTCGACCCCCCTGCTTTTCATGTCGATGTAGAACATCGTCAGCCCCTTGTGCTTGGCCACATTGGGGTCGGTGCGGGTGATCAGCAGGCCGTAATCGGAATAATGCGCGCCCGAGGTCCAGATCTTCTGGCCGTTGATGATCCAGTGATCGCCGTCGCGCTCGGCGCGGGTGCGCAAGCCGGCGACGTCCGAACCGCCGGCGGGCTCCGAGAACAACTGGCACCAGATTTCCTCGCCGGAAGCGATCTTCGGCAGATAGCGCCGCTTGTCCTGTTCGCTGCCATAGGCCATCACCGTCGGCCCGCACATGCCCTCGCCGATCTGGAACGGGCTGGTGAGCTTGCCGTAGACGCCCTCTTCCTGCTGCCAGATTACGCGCTCGACCGGCGTCGCACCGCGGCCGCCATATTCCTTGGGCCAGTGCAGGCAGACCCAGCCGCCGTCGGATTTCTTCTTCTGCCAGGCCTTTGCGACCTCGACGATGTCGTCGTTCTTGAGCTTGATGCGGCCAAGCGAGGATTTAGAAAGCTCCGCCTCGAACTGCTTCGGCGCGTTGGCGCCGATCCATTTGCGGGCCTCGGCGCGGAACGCGGCTTCCTGCGGGGTGTCATCGAAATTCATTTGGCTCTCCTATCTCTGAATCGTTCCCCGGATGCTGCGCAGCGCCATAAGCCGTTTACGCGCGTCTTCGACGCGCTATGGCGGTGCGCCGCTGATCCGGTGTCCATCAACTGGCCGTCTCTGTGGGTCCCGGCTCTGCGGAGCAGCGTAAAGCACGGCCGCACCGCGTCCGGGACACGATGATCTATCGTCCCCTGGTCGGTATCTTGTTGAACGGGACATCCTTGTCGACCCGGATATCGCCGGGCAGTCCGAGCACGCGCGCGGCGATGATGTTGCGCATGATCTCGTCGGTGCCGCCCTCGACCCGGGTTCCGGGCGCGCGCAGCAGCATCGCCTGGAATTTTCCGGCAATCTCGGCGTCTTCAGGTCCGCTCAGCGCGCCTGCCGCACCCTGCAAGTCCAGCGCATAGGCCGCGATATCCTGGATCATGGAACCTGCGACCAGCTTGCCGATCGAATTTTCCGGTCCGGGCCGCTCGCCCTTCGACAGCGCCGAGATCGCGCGCATGCTGGTGTATTTCAGTCCGCTGGCGCGCACCGCCCAGTTGGCAAGCTTGGAGCGCACCGCGTGATCGTCGATCGCCAGCCCGTCCTCCAGCATCAGATTGCTGCAGAACTCGAACAATTCGGGAAAGCCGGTCGCAACCCTCGCGCCGATCGACATCCGCTCGTTCATCAACGTCGTCAGCGACACGTTCCAGCCGTCATTGACCGCGCCAAGCCGCTGCGAGTCCGGGATTTTGACATCGGTGAAATACACCTCGTTGAAATCGGATGCGCCATTGGCCTGCTTGATCGGCTTGATCTCGATGCCCGGAGACTTCATGTCCAGGAAGAACATGGTCAGGCCCTTGTGCTTGGCGACATTCGGATCGGTGCGCGTCAGCAGGATGCCGTAGTCGGAATAATGTGCGCCCGAGGTCCAGATCTTCTGGCCGTTGATGATCCAGTCGTCGCCGCGTTTTTCGG
>JAJYAH010000600.1 GCA_021779635.1 Pseudomonadota bacterium
CGGGCCGGTGATGCCACTGCCCACCATCATCGCGAACATGAAGCCGAGCACTGCTGCGACTCCCGTCGCGATTGCCGATACCCAAATTGCTTGCCGTTGTTCGCGAATGACGGTAGCAGCGCTGGCATGGACCTGGTTCAACATGTCAGTGCGGATGTCATCGATCTTGCGATCGAACTCCGCGCGTAATTCATCAGCACCGGCGAGCTCCGATTTAGCTTGTTCGAAATTGCCCACATCGAGTTGCTTCAGCAGGATTGCATCTCGCTCGTTCAGCCGCTCACGAAGCTCGTTGACAGCCGTATCGATGCGGTTATCGAGACGGCCGAGCGCGGCGTTATCCGATGGTGTCGATGGGTCATCTATGATCGCGGCGATCTGCTCGCGCGCGGCTTGCGCCTCGCGACCGATCTCGGAATCGATCGACTGGAGGGCCTTCAGATGCGCTGCGTAGCTCGCCTGGTCCGGCGGGTTCTCCATTTTGGCGATGATCATCTGCCGCACCTTCAGACCTCGCTCGAGCGACCTGACATTGGCCTGCGCGAGGTCTCCATACGCCAGGACGTAGCGATTGGTTAGTTCATCGAGCAGATGGCCCACGCGCGCAGCCATGATCATCGACAGCGACGACGTGATCACGGCCAGCACGATCAGCCCGGCGGCGATGCCGACAATCTTCTGTTTGATGGACCTTCGAAACATGCCTCAACGCCCGAACCGGAAAAGACGCAGAATGACGACTTTTGGTGCTGCGCGAAAGCCGTTTAGAGGATAACTTCGCTGGATACTATCGGCGGCCTGTAGGAGACATTCGATGGACCTGCAGCAACATTCGACCATTTGCAAAGGGTGCTGGCAAAATCTGCATTTGCCCGTGGTCTTGCGCGGTCCCTTGGCGATCCCTTTCCGAGTTGTCGGCCTCAGACCGAGCCGGATGAATCCGAACACCTGCACTTTTTGCGAACTCGCTTTCACGCGCATCATGAAGGCCCGCAACGTCACGATCGATGCAACGGTGCTGTTCGTCGATCTGCGGGGCTATACGACTGCTTCCGAGTCCTTGGCATCGAGCGAGATGACGTCAACGCTCGATACCTTCTATGACGAGTGCGCCGAAGCGATCTGGGAGCACGACGGATTGCTGAATAAGACGATCGGCGACGCCATCATGGCGGTCTTCAATTTCCCAATTCGACAGAACGATCACGCCAAGCAAGCGGTACGTGCCGCCCGGCAGATGCAGCAGCGCTGGCGTGCCTGGTATCCGAGCCTCGTGGAGGGGCACGGCTTAGAAGAAGGAAGCCTGAGCATCGGCATCGGCATCAGCAGCGGCGATGTCAGTTTTGGTGAATTCGGCCAGTCGCACAGGGACCTTACCGCGATCGGCACTGTGGTTAACACCGCCGCTCGCGCACAATCGGCCGCCCGTGGAGGACAGATTCTGGTCACGAAAGCTGTTCGCGATCGGTGTGAGAAGGACATCGTCCAGGCCGACGGAAGTCTATACAACTTGAAGGGGCTTGGGGCGCCAATTGAACTATACGATGCCGGGACATAGGATCATACGACGTCCAGTCGGGACGGCCAGGACTAGCTCTTTGGGATAAAAAGCTGGCACCAGCCGCTCGGGCTGATGTCGCCTTGAACGAATTTGCACGCATTCGGTGGTTGGAAATTGGCGCAGCCGCCGCAGCGTTGATCGCCCTTCGGCGTACCCGGATATTTGGCGTCTGCCTGGCTTATCTTCTGCTGCGCTGCCGCTTGCGAGACCGCCGTTGCGATTGCCGCCGCGCCGAGTGCAAGCGCGGCGCTGGACAGCGCCCCACGGCGCGAGATGCGTTGGCAATCATGACCGCCCTTCATCATCGACTCCTATCAGGCTTTCGCCTCGCCCAGGTCGATGCCTGTGGTGGAGGCATCGGGCGGACGATGACAATCCCGCTCGCTGTTCACCGGTGCGCATACTCCGTGAAAACGTAATCTCGTTTCTGCACGATCGTGTGGCACGCGTAGCCGCACTTGGCGTCGTTCGCCTGCGGCGGCTGGTCATCTAAAGTGCCGGGCCTGAACGTGTCGGATGCGGCGTCGTACTCGAACTCGGCATATCCCCATCCGCCGCTGTCGGCGAACCTCTTGCTGTCCTTCACCATGAAATCGACGTCATGCTGGGTCCCTGGCACCATTGGCTGACCGGGATACGCCTCCTGTTTTTTCGGGATCCAATGGACTTTCGCCATTCTGGCGCCGTCTGGGAAAGGCTTGCCGTTGCCGGGCACGCCCTCCTTCAAGGCGTCGATCATTACGGAATTCCCCAGGATCATAGCGATCTTGCCGCCGTTCTCGCTGATGGCAATGACCGGCCAGCCTTCGTATCCTCTGAATTCAGCGAAGGCGAGCCCACCCGGGATTTGCAGAGTGTACCTGTCTTGCGCGGAAATGGCCCTCCCGCCCAAGACGGCGGCCACCGCTACCATGATCAAAATCGCCGAGAATGTAATTCTCTTCATGACTCTCTCCCGGGGCCTGGGCCTTTGCCGGGCTATCGGGGTTGCAATGCTGATTCTGTCGCGTTCTTGCTATTTTGAGAGGGGATCGCCGGGGACAGCCGGGAATGCCAACCATGCCCGACGCGCCAAGCAACATTCGGAAGCTGCGCTCTTACCCCGAGAGCAGACGTTAAGACTACGGTGACAGTGCACCTAATTGACCGTGCGTTCCTGCGCATAGGTCATACCGCATGGCCCGCCTCATCGATATCGCGATCCCGGATCGCGCGGAGGCCTGCCATCCGGCGCCCATTGGCGCGATCCGTCGGGCTAAGCTGCCCTGCGCGTTCAAAGTGATTTGTCGAACTGAATCAAGCTGATTCCACCAGTCCAGTCCTATTTCTAAAAATATTCGCATTCCCATTTGACCCAAATCAGCTGCATATCTCTCGCCATCCCGTCCTACACAGAGGGGCGGCTCGCGATCGTCACGAACGCGGGGCGGGATGCGGTGGACGCAGGCGGTGCTGCTGACGAGAGCGCTATCTTGCGGACGGCGAAGTCGTGTGGTCCTGACGCCCCGACGCTGGCGTCAAGCTCGCGGAGCGATCCGCGCAAGCGAAGGTGGCAAGAAAGCCCGGTCACCCGGGAGAGCGCGAAGGAAACCGTTAAAACCATCGCGTGCGGGAATGCCGGGTGATCCCGGCGCGACCGTGGTGACTAACGCGCGTGCTTTCTACACACCACGCGCGGCTGCGGGTGCATCGGGCACCCGGCATTCCCCACGCCCTTTGTTGGGCGGATCGATCTTGCACAACTCGGGCGCATCGCGCCGCGGGATGGCGGAAGTGTATCTGAGCTATCCGCGTCATTGCGACCCGGTGGCTCGCAATGACGACTTACTTTCCGTCGTCGCCCGCGTAAGCGGGCGATCCAGTATTCCGATACGTCAATGATCGAACCGAGAAGCTGCGGCGTACTGGATACTCCGCTTTCGCGGAGTATGACGGCTTCATGCGAGGATTAGCTGAAATTCGAATCAGGAAGCCGGCCTCAACCGCTAGTCCTTGAAAAAATCGACGATCGAGATGCCTTCGAGGACGTCGGGTTCGGTCGGCGGCACGTAGGTCATGCCGGCGCTCTTCGCCATGGCGGGGAGTTCGCCTTTGGCGATGAGATCGGCGATGGCCGCATTGACCGCCTCGATCAGCGGCCGGTCGGCGCCAAGGCCGACATAACCCATGTTGAAGCCGATCTTGTGGAAGTAACCGGTGGCCTTGAGTTTCGTGTTGGGATGCTTGTCGCGATAGTCGTCGAACCGGCGCAGTTCGGTCAGCGTGGCGTCGATATCGCCGCTTTCCATGCGGGGGAACAACTCGCTGTGTCCGGGGATGAAATGGGTGACCTGGTTGACGTATTTGCCGGCGCCATAGCGCATCAGAATGGCGTCGGAGAGCGTCGATTGGTTGACGCCGAGCCGCAAGCCCGCAAGATCGGCGAGGCTCGAAATCGATTTATCGGCGACCGATCCGCTCAGGATGACGGTGAGCGGTGCGAAGTGATACGGCTTGGTCGGCACCAGTTCACCGAGGGTGACGCGGCGGCGGCGATCGTCAGGCTTTGCGCCCTCGAAGCCGGGCAGGCGCGCGGTTTCGACAGCGGGCCGGCCCAGCGCGACGCGGAACAGCGGGTAGCCGCCGATGAGCTGGCAGCGACCGTCCGACAGCAAAGCGTTGCCCTGCAAGGTGAGGCTGCTGTCAGCGTCGATGCCGGTTTCGAACCACTGGACGGAGAGCGCGCGACCGAGTCGCTTGGCGACGGCTTCGGCCACGGCGAGGTCGAACCCGCCGGCCTCCTTGCCCTCATGGAAAGAGTAAGGCGGAATATTCTCGTTCAGGCAAACGCGAAGCGTCTCCTCCTCCGCCGCGGCCGGCTTCGCGGAAGCCGTCAGCGTAAGGATCAATGCAGCACTGGCGAGTGCCGTCGCCGATCTGGCCTTCATGAGATTCCCTATCACGGCTTCCCGCCGGTTAATACGTAAGCCCAGAGGTTATCGATGTCCTCCGGCTTCAAGAGGTCGCCCCACGGCGGCATGCGATTGTTCTTGCCGTGGGTCACCGAGTTCACGAAGCGCGCCTTGTCGTCATGCGGAAATTGGCGCAGATCGAACGCCACCGTGCCGGACGTAACCATGTTGATGCCGTGACAATGCAGGCAATTGGTGCCGTAGAGCGCCTTTCCCTTGCTCGCCTGCGCCGGATCGTTTGCAGGTTGTGGCGCCGCTGCCGTGGGCGACACGTCAGCGGCGAAGCCTGGACTTGTAGCAACAAGTGACGTGGCAACAAACAGCGCGGCGAATGCGGGCATCCAAAACCCGACCTTGGCATTCATCAATTGTAATCCCGAAAGCATGGCGAT
>JAJYAH010000601.1 GCA_021779635.1 Pseudomonadota bacterium
GATTACGCTGGATGACCTCGTTGGGAAGCCGCTAGGGTTTGGGAGGCAGCCGCACGGAGCCACAGCGCGTCGTGGGTGTATAAGTCCTGCGGCGGACATCCCCCGCGAAAACCGATGCTCATGCCTCCAGACGGGCCTGCTGAATCCACTGGCAGCCGTTTGAGTTGAGTGGTCCGAGGTGGCCGAAGGGACGGCAAATGAATCCTAAGTCACCGCTGGGCCGCACAGTCCACCCGGCGGCCCGGTGGGTATGGGCATTCTCGGCGTATCTATTCGTCCTCATCAGCCCACGCGGTTCGCAGGTTCACCACAGGATGAGGCAGGGGTCCGCGATGCTCAGACACCGAGACTGCGTTACTTCGGTCGAACCAGCACCAACACGCGGCGCACCTGACGAACTGGTCAGCGCCGTATGATTGCTCTGATGTCTTGCCGCTGCGTCGGTCGGACAAATCAGGCTTCGACGCTGGGAGGGTAGTGGCTTTCCGGACGCTGACGACGAGCATGTGACCTGTCGCCTTCCAGCCAAGCCTCAGTTCTCTCTAGGTCCCTCAAACCCCGTCCAAGCACGCGCGCGGTATTTCGTTCCGACGACCCCATCGGCATTGCGCGCGCCTTGCGAAGCACCGTAGCGGCGGCGTGGCGGTATCCATATGAACGACGCAGGAAAAGCAGGTTGCTCATGACGCACCCCTCACGATTGTGGGAATGGAATATTGTCGTCCAGAGCGCATGAACGCCGCATGAAGCCTGCCTTAAGGGGAAGTTCAGGTGTGGCGCTGTGCTGCCGCGAAAACCGATGCTCTCACGTGCCTCCAGATGACTCTGCGGAGTCCACTGGTAGCCGTTTGGGTCGGCCGCATCCGAGGAGCCGAAGGGACGACAAACGAATCCTAGGTCACCGCTGGGGGATCAGCAGCTCCAATAGGTCAGGGCGACCTGCGGGACGGGCGAGTTACCCATCCGATCATTAACTTTCGTACACCCTCCGGTACATAAAACGTTTCCAGTGTACCTATGTAACTCTTTGTCTGTATTCTATTATCAATCATTGTCTTCCTCCTCCCTGGTCCCTTAGTTCCTCCCTTGGTATCCCCCCCTTGTCTCTCAGGCTGGCTTGAGGAGCTATCAGCCAGCGTGTTTTATCTTCAGGAGCGGAGTAACTCGTCGCTGATCGTGGAACTTCTGGCTGAGAACTGCTCGTGCTGTTTCGGCGCTACTGGCGGGTACGATTAGGCTGTCATGGACACTCAGGCTCGGAACGCGGTGCTCCCGCTTCAGCTCCAGCATCGTAAATAGCATGACGTTGCCCTCGAACCACATGAGGTCGGCCCAGCCATAGGTCACGGTCTTCAGGGGCTTACCCCAAGAAGCCAAAGCCGGATACTTGGTTATTGCAGCCTCGGTGATTGTAGACGGCTTGTACTGGCTTAGTTCAGGCGTCTTCTTGCGCATAAGCTTGGGCCATTTCACAATAGGCCTTGAGTTGCCGAAGGTCGCTACGAACCATTGCTTCACAGCGTCGCGGTGTTCCGGCCCGAGCGCTAGATCGCATCAGTCGCGATCAGGCGGACGTCGCCACGCTGTTCAAGCATCTCCGCTTTGCAGGTGTCCCGATCATCACGCTCGCCGAGGGCGAAATCAGCGAGTTGCACGTTGGGCTCAAGGGCACTATGAACGCCCTATTCCTGAAGGACCTTGCAGCGAAAACGCATCGCGGCCTGCGTGGTCGCGTCGAGGACGGCAAGTCCGGCGGTGGCCTCTGTTACGGCTATCGCGTCGTCAAAAAGCTAGATGGGCGTGGCGAACTAATCCGTGGCGATCGCGAGATCGATGAAGCGCAGGCAAGCGTTGCGCGTCGCATTTTTAGGGATTTTGCGTCTGGCATCAGCCCGCGCGCGATCGCGAGAGCGCTAAATGCTGAGGGTATCGGCGGTCCCGATGGAAATTTATGGAATGACTCGACGATCCGCGGACACGTAAAGCGCGGCACCGGCCTCATCAACAATGAGCTGTATGTCGGCCGGCTCGTCTGGAACCGGCAGCGGTACGTCAAAGACCCGAGCACTGGACGGCGGGTGTCGCGCATGAACGCGGAATCAGAGTGGATCGTCGCCGAGGTTCCGGAACTCAGGATTATCGACGATGAACTCTGGCAGGCGGCAAAAACGCGACAGAGCGAAATCGCCGACAAGTATGTCAATGTCACGGAAGCGATACGAGAGGCGCTATCGAACCGACTGAACGGCTTGCGCCGGCCGAAGGCGCTGTTTTCTGGATTGATCCATTGCGGCGTTTGCGGTGGTCCCTGCTCACTGCGCGGCCAGGACCGCTATGCCTGTTCGGCCCGTGTTACTAACGGCTCCTGCGCCAACACCCGCACAATCCCACGGGTTGACCTCGAGCAGCGTGTACTTACCGGACTTAAGAACCGGATGATGGCACCGGAGATGGCCGCAGAGGCAATGCGCGCTTACGCCGAGGAAACGAACCGGCTCAACCGCGAGCGCCGCGCCAGCGGCGAGGGTCATCGCTCGGAGTTGGCGAAGATTCACCGCACCTTGAAGCAAATGCTGAGTGCAATTGAAGAAGGTGGCCACACCCGCGGCATGACCGAGCGTATGCGTGAATTGGAGACCCGCGAGGACGTGCTGAAGGAACTTCTGGCGCAGGAACCAGCGGATATTCCGGTCATACATCCGAACATGTCGGCTATCTATCGGAAGAAGGTCGAGCGGCTGACGGAAGCGCTCAACACCCCCGAGGATCGCAATGAGGCAGCGGAAGCAATCCGGGCGCTAGTTGAGAAGATTACGCTACGCCCTGGTCCTAACCGCGGAGAAATCGATGCGACCTTACACGGCGAATTGGGCACGATCCTCGGATGGATCGCAGCACAAGCCGTTGGAAAGACTCGGAAACGCGAAACTCCCGCAGCTTTCGCTACGGGAGTGTCGGAATCGGTGGTTGCGGGGACAGGATTTGAACCTGTGACCTTCAGGTTATGAGCCTGACGAGCTACCGGGCTGCTCCACCCCGCGATAAACCATTGCGCGCCTTCGAAAAAACCGGACCCGAAACGAATTGGGCCCACGCCCAAGGGCGCCGATCAATCCCGTCCGGAGGCTTCCTGAGAAGGCGACCCGGGCAAATGCCCTTGGGTGCGAGCGGTATGTACCAACGCCAAGCCGCTTTGGAAAGGCCCGCGATCGATCTTTTCGGGATTTTATGACGGCTTGAACCTGTCAAACTGGCCCCTCTGCACCGCTCCTGGCAGAATCCGCTCCGCTATTGCCGGAATTGGGACCGCTCTTGCCAGAAAGAGCGCAAAAGCCCAGCCTTTGGATCCAAGCCTTGGAACACAAAAAGGGGGGGCACCATGGCGGATTCATTCGATTTTGTGGTGGTGGGCGGCGGTTCCGGCGGCTGCGCGGTCGCCAGCCGTCTTTCCGAGGACCCCGGGACGTCGGTGGCGCTATTGGAGGCCGGCGGCACCGGTGACAACTGGGTCGTGACCACGCCGGGCGCAATGATCCTGATGATATCAGGCAAGGTCAACAACTGGGCGTTCGAGACGGTGCCGCAGGCCGGCCTCCAGGGGCGGATCGGCTATCAGCCGCGCGGCAGGGGGTTGGGAGGCTCCTCCGCGATCAATGCCATGGTCTATATCCGCGGCCACCGGCGCGATTACGATCACTGGGCCTCGCTCGGCAATACCGGCTGGGCCTATGCCGACGTGCTGCCCTACTTCAAGCGCTCGGAGGATAATTCCGAGTTCGGCGGCGAATATCACGGCAAGGGCGGCCCGCTCCATGTCACCGGACTGCGAACCGACAATCCGGTGCGGGAGATCTATCTGCAGGCCGCGCGCGAGGCCCAATTCCGCATCCGTGAGGATTTCAACGGCGAGGAGCAGGAAGGCCTCGGCAGCTACCAGGTCACGCAAAAGCAAGGCGAGCGCTGGAGCGCGGCACGCGGCTACATTCACCCCTACCTGACAACGCGCAGCAATCTGCGGGTCGAGACCCACGCGCAGGCCACCCGCATCCTGTTCGAGGGCAAGCGCGCGGTCGGCGTCGAATACCGGCAGGGCAAGGAGCTGAAGCAAATCCGGGCCCGGCGCGAAGTGATCGTCTCAAGCGGCGCGTTCCAGACGCCGCAGCTTCTGATGCTGTCGGGGGTCGGCGACGCGGCAGCGCTCGCCAGGCACGGCATCGCGACCGTCCAGCATTTGCCCGGCGTCGGACAGAACCTGCAGGATCATCCGGACTTCGTGTTCGGCTTCACGTCGGACTCGCCGCACTTCGCCGGTCTGTCATTCGGCGGCATCGCGCGAATCTTCAAGGGCATTGCGCAATTCCGGCGCGAGCGGCGCGGACCGATGACCTCGAACGTCGCCGAATGCGGCGGCTTCCTCAAGACCCGCGCCGACCTCGATGTGCCCGATATCCAGTTGCATTTCTGCATGGCGATGGTGGACGACCATGGCCGCAAGCCGCGCTGGGGCACCGGTTTCTCCTGCCATGTCTGCCTGTTGCGCCCCGAGAGCCGCGGCAGCGTCTGGCTGCAGAGCGCCGATCCGGCGCAGGCGCCCGCGATCGATCCGAATTTCCTCGGCGCGGAGGCCGATCTCGATGCCATGGTCGCCGGTTTCAAAACGACAAAACGGCTGCTCGATGCGCCGGCGCTGAAGGCGCTGCAAACCTCGGACGTGTTCACCGCCGGCGTCGAGAGCGACGGCGATATCCGGAAAGTTCTGCGCGAGCGCGTCGATACTGTCTATCACCCGGTCGGCACCTGCAAGATGGGCGTCAACGATCCGCTGGCGGTGGTCGATCCGAAACTGAAGGTCCACGGGCTCGAAGGCCTGCGTATCGTCGATGCCTCCGTGATGCCGACCCTG
>JAJYAH010000031.1 GCA_021779635.1 Pseudomonadota bacterium
TGCGGGGCAGGCGGATATCGTGGTGGTTCCCGATCTTGAATCCGGCAACATGCTGGCGAAGCAATTGGAATATCTTGGGGGCGCCAGCCTGGCCGGGATCGTGACGGGAGCGTCGGTGCCGATCATCGGTATCAACCAGGGTGCAAGCAGAAGGAGGCTGCCGCCCAGGCACAGGGCGGGTGCGGCCAGTATCCAGCCCCGCGGCCATTTCCTATCGCGGATGCACAGATACAGAAGCTCAAAGATCATGAAATACAGCGCGTAGAACAGATAGTACCAGCATGACAGGGCGCTTAACGCCATCATCCCAATGGCAGCGACCAGAAAGCGATAGTCGTGTTCTTCGAGCGACCTGAGATAGAGCAGCACGAGCAGCGGCAGGAATTCGATGGTCGCGACGTGGGCGTGATGCATCACCTGCGTCACGTGCCAGGGATTGAAGGCAAAGATGAAGCCGGCCAGCGCGGCTCCCGTGTCGCGGCCCGCAACCTCGCCCAGAAGATGGCGCGCCAGCAGGAACATCGCCACCGCTGACAGCGGAAAAGAGGCCAACAGTGTTAGGTTGTGGAGCAGGATCAGCTTGGCAAGGCTTGTGCCGAAGACGCAGCCAAGCAGCGCAACGGCTGCGACCTGTGGCCAGGCAAAGGAGTGGTAGCTGAGCGATGTGCCTTCGGGATAGCGGATCTGAGTCGTGAACAGCAGATCGCGCCAGTCATGCGCCGTCGCCACATGCCAGCTGTTCCAGAAGTCCTGCATATTGTCCTCCGGCGGCCCGATCAGCGCCGATGACAGATGCCCGAACAATGGCCGGAAGAACAGGACGGTCAGAAGGATAAAGCCGCCGATAACCAATGGCATCGTCAGCGTGAAGATCGGTCGGCGTGTGATGACACCTGTGTCCGCCTCCAGCGGGGTCACCACGAGGTGCGCTTGACGTCGGACAGCAGATGCTGGGCGCGGTGCGCCAGTCCGTCAGGCATGTCCTCGCCCGACTTGCGCGCCCAGCCCGCCAGCGCGCCCACGAAGCCCGCAAGCTGCGGGGGGCAGGCGATCAGCCGCGCTTGCTCCTCGATCTTGGCGGGTTTCAGGCCGCATTCCGCCCCCGCCACTCGCCAGCCGCACCATTCCGCTTCCTCGGTCACCACCACCGGATAGGTGCTCGGCGCCCTGTCGTTCAGCAATTCCCCGGCGGCGAATTCCCGACCCAAGCCGACGTCGTAGTGAATGCGGACGGGCTCATCGATGTCCTTGGTCCAATGCGGCACCGCGCGCTCGATCAGCGCCCAAGTGCTGACTGATTTCACATTCACATGCTGGTTCTTGTGGAACTGCGTTTTGGCCATAGCGGGGGTTTTCGAAACTTCCGGCCGAAGCCTAGGCTGTCGCTGTTAAATGCCGGTTAAGGCCACTGCCGGACTTGGAGAGAAAGCTTTATTTCCCATAGAAAATGGGCAGCCCTTGCGTCAAAATTTGCACATACGACCCCGTCTGCGGTAATTCCCTGGACGACGTCCGGGACGATGGTTTTCCTAAGTAGGAAGGTGAGTAATCTTGAGCCCGTAGTGAGGCCTTGATGGTCGGGCATTTTGGGCGCGGTAGCTAGGCTAGGGTCGGCGCCTAGATGGTGTGGAGTGGCCGAAGGCCTGATCCAGCGATCTCGTCTTCCTTCCAGATTCCGAGCGTGTACGATCTCGATCGGCGCGCGGGCACTCGCAAAGTCGGGCAAAAACAAAACAAGGGCGAGGAAACATCATGACCGGGATACAGAAGGCGACGCCGCGCCTCAGGTCGGTTCAGATTGCCGCGCTGGCGATGCTGGTCGTGGCAGGTGTGATCAACTACATCGACCGCGCGACCCTCGCCGTCGCCAATCCGCTGATCCGGGAAGAACTGGGATTGTCGATCGCGGATATGGGCTATCTGCTGTCGGCGTTCCTGTGGGCCTATGCCTTCGCGCAATTACCCACCGGCGCCATGGTCGACAAATTGGGGCCGCGCCTCCTCCTGACGCTCGGCCTCAGTCTCTGGTCCCTCGCGCAGCTCCTCGGCGGACTGGTGCAGGGCTTCGGTCAGTTTTTCGGCGCCCGCCTTCTGCTCGGTGTCGGCGAGGCGCCGCAATTTCCGACATGCGCGCGCGTGGTGCGGGACTGGTTCAATCAGCGCGACCGTGGTCTGGCTACCGGGATCTTCAACTGCGCCTCCTCGCTGGGCACGGCCATCGCCGTTCCGCTGCTGACCTTCCTGATGCTGAGCTTCGGCTGGCGCACCATGTTCGTCGTCATGGGGGCTGCGGGCCTTGCGATGGCCGCCGTCTGGTACCTGGTTTATCGCAACCCGCATGAACTCGCGCTGACGCCGGAGGAAAATACCTATCGCACGCAGGGCGACCCGCCTGGGCAGCGCACCAAGGTCACGTTCCGCGAGTGGAAGCTGTTGTTCCGCTTTCGAACCACCTGGGGCATGATCTTCGGTTATTTCGGCTGCATCTATCTGACCTGGATCTATACTGCGTGGCTGCCCGGCTATCTCGAGATCCAGCGGCACATGAGCGTGAAATATACGGGCTGGGCGGCCGCCATTCCGTTCGCATGGGGCGTTGTCGGCGGCGTGCTGGGCGGATACATCGCCGATATTCTGGTGCGCCGCGGCGTCGAGCCGCTCAAAAGCCGGAGATATCCCGCCGCACTCGCGCTGCTTGGAACGGCAGCCTGCACGGTGGCCGCCGCCTATGTCGAGAGCGATGCGCTGGCGATCGCCTTCATCTCGGCCTCGCTGTTTCTGGTCTATGTCACCTCTACCTGCGCCTGGGCGCTGAGTTCGGTCGCGGTACCGACGAACTGCACGGCCTCGATCGGCGCGGTGCAAAATTTCGGAGGCTATCTCGGCGGCGCGCTGGCACCCACCGTCACCGGGCTCATCGTTCAAGCGACCGGCTCATTTGTGCCGGCGCTGGTGGTCGGCGCGCTGATCGGCGTGGTGTCGGCGGCCTCCTATCTCTTCGTGGTCGATCGGCCGATCACGGCGATGGACATGGACGCCATCTCTCATCCGGGGACTGCGCCTCTGAAGGCAAGCGCGACCAAGTCCGAGATTCTTTGAATTGGCGTTGACGCGACGCGGGGCGACCCGTCCATAAATAGCTGCTTGAAAATGGGGTGTTAACGCTCATCCCCTAGCTTGAGCCGGTTCGCTCGCAGGGCCGTTTCATGACTTCGAACATCGATGCCGCATCGTGCATTCCGGTTTGCGATCCGGCGGACCGCGCGAAATGGTCGCCATTGCCGTGGCTGCTGATCGCCCTGGTGTTTGTCGTCGCGATAGGGCTGAGGCTGGTCGTGCCGTCAAATGCCGACGTGGCGTGGCTGCTGACCGTCGGCGAGCGCGTATTGGATGGCCAGCGGCTCTACAGCGATATTGTCGAAATCAATCCGCCGATGGCGGTGCTGGCCTATCTTCCCGGCATTGCATCGGCGCGCGCGCTGGGCCTCGATCCAAAATATGCGATCGATGCTCAAATTCTGCTGCTGGCGGCCGCCTCCATGCTGGCAACTGCGCGTATCCTGCAACTGTCCTCGGCGCTTGACCCGGTGAAGTGGGTTCCGCTTGGCATCTGGGCCGCGGCCGTGCTGACGATCCTGCCCATGTTCATCTTTGGACAGCGGGAGCATATTGCGACTCTCACTTTCCTGCCGGCGCTCGCCGTCTACGCACTGCGCTGCAACCGAGAGCCGCTCCCGCTCTGGGCTTGGCTGACATCAGGCATCGGCGCCGGCATCACCCTTGCGTTCAAGCCCTTCTTTGCGGTTCCTGTGCTTCTATGCATCGTGCTGACGGCGGCACGTGCGCGGTCCTGGCGCGTGCTTTTTGCACCGGAGAACCTGATTGCCGGCGGCCTGGTGACGGCTTTCAGTCTTTTCACCTACGTCTTCTATCCGGAATATTTCACGGTCATCTATCCGCTGGTTCGCGACACCTACCTGTCATGGTCGATGCCGGTATCGGTCGTGATCTTGAATTCCGCAACACTGGTCTGGGTCATTGCGGCCGCTTCGATTTTTTTGACGCGCCGAAAACGAAAACTGGATTCGGCGGCTATTGTCGCGCTGCTGGCCTCGTTTGGATTCGCGCTGTCCTTTTTTCTGCAACGCCGGGGTTGGGCCTATCATTCCTATCCGATGGTCGCGATCGTTTTGCTGGCGATGGGATATGTGATGATGGCAGCGGATGCGGCCTCGAGCGGTCGCCGTTTTGGTATCGCGACGATCTCTGTGCTGGCTGGGACTTTCCTGATCGCGAGCCAGTGGTTCAACACCAATGTCCATATCGGGCCCATTGAGGGGCCGGTTGCCGGCCTCAAACTGCATCCAAGAATTCTGGTATTGAGCGGCGAGGCGGCCATCGGCCATCCATTGGTGCGAACGCTTCATGGCGTATGGGTTTCACGGCAGGAGAATCTGTGGATCCGCGAATTCGTGCGATTGACGCGCGAGAACAATGTGATCGATCCGCAGACCGACGCCAAATTAAATGCCGCGCTGGCGCTGGAGCGGGCATGGCTGATCGAGGACTTCAAGAAGCTGCCGCCCGATGTGGTTCTGGTTGATAATCTGCGCGATGGCTGGGGCGCATGGGCGCGCGCCGATGCGGAGCTCTCGCAATTGCTCAGGCCCTATACGCTGGTGCAGTCGATCGAAGGGATCGATATTTTGCGCCGGACCGAGTGACCGCCCGCGTCACTTCTGCGAGATGCCAGCGATGAAAGTGTGGGGCACGCGCGCGGAGTCGTCGCGAATCGCAAATTTGACTTCTCCGAAGACGCCGCTCAGCGCCTGATCATAGCCGTCCCGGTCGCGGACGAATTCGCCGCGGTCGTCGTCCAAAAGCCATTTTTGCGATGCGCGACTGGCCTTTGCGGCAGCAGCCGTCGAGCGCCGTCGTCCTTCAGGACTTGCCTTCATTGCGATATGCCGTCGAGAGCCGGACCATCCGCGTCGGCATCCAGATCGGGCTGCAACGGTGATGTTTCGAAATCATTCCGGACGAAGGCGGGATCGTGCGGCAACGGACCGGCCAAGCGCGGCCGCCGGTGGATATGAGAGATCATGAACAGCGGCCGGTTCTTGGATTGAATGTAGGTGCGGCCGACATATTCGCCGATCAGCCCGAGCACCAGAAGTTGCACCGAGGAAATCATGACGAGCAGCAGCGTCAGACTAGTCCAGCCGGGCACGTTGCCCGAGACGATCCAGCTGATTACCGCTATGATCCCGACAACGGTCAGTACCATCGTCAATAACGCGCCGAGATAGGTCGCGATCCGCAGCGGCACCATTGAAAAGCTGATCAGCGCATCTGCGGCAAAGCCGATCATCTTGAACAGGGGATATTTGGTCGTGCCGGCGAAGCGGGGATTGCGATCGTATTCGTAGGCGACCTGCTTGAAGCCGAGCCAGGCGACCATGCCGCGAATGAACCGGTCATGTTCCGGCATCTGCACGACCTGATCCGAAATACGCCGGCTCATGAGCCGGAAGTCGCCGGTATCCACCGGGATATGGACGCGCGTCAGATGGGCGAGCAGGCGGTAGAAGGCCGCCGCGGATTTCTTCTTGAACCGGCTTTCGCCGGCGCGGCTGCGCCGCAGTCCGTAGACGACGTCGGCGCCTTCCCGCACCATCAGATCGTACATCGGGCCCAGCAGTTCCGGCGGATCCTGCAGGTCGGCGTCGATCACGAGGACGAGGTCGCCGCGTACGGTGGAAAGCCCCGCGGTCAGGGCCAGCTGGTGACCATGATTTCGCGAGAGGCGAACCGCGACGACGTTACGGTCTTCGGCCGAAAGCTGGTTGATGAGCTTCCAGGTATTGTCGGTCGAGCCGTCGTCGACAAAAATCAGCTCAAATTTCTGGCCGCACAGCGCCCGCGCGGCGATGGTCATCTGACGATGAAATTCGCGCAAACCCTCTTCTTCGTTGCAGCACGGCACAACGATCGAAAGGAACATTCTTCCAGGGCGTGGCGTCCCGTCGCGAATTTCCATGATTCTGACAGCCTGCAAGACATTCGATCGAATTCGATGGATCAAATTCGATTCGATACCCCATATTCGGCGACGACCGGTCGGCGAATGCTACTCCGAAACCGTCTGCACCACGCTGTTGACGGGCCGCGTGCTGGCGACCGGCAGCTTCATGTCCTTGACCATGGCTTCGTCGTATTCGGCCAGGGTCTGCACCGGCGCCTTGGCCTTGATCTGAACCACCTTGTAGCCACCGGCCTTGAGGCGGCGAAGCAGTTCGGGCAAGGCCTCAGCGGTGTGCTTCTGGAAATCGTGCATCAGGATGATGCCCTTGCCGAGCTTGTCCAGCTTGGTCATGACGGTCTGCACGACCTTCTCGGCATTGCTGCCTTTTTTGAAATCGAATGAATCGAGATCGCAGGAGAAGATCGCGATGTTGCGGGTGCCGAGATAGGCCACCGTGGCGGGATTATGCTGCAGTTCCGGAAACCGGAAGAACGGCGACGGCGCTGCGCCGAGCGCCAGCTTGACGGCGCTGAAGCCTTTTTCGACTTCGTCCTTGGCCTGCTGTTCGGTCAGTTTCTTGCTGTTCAGGTTGGCATGCGACCAGGTGTGCGCCCCGATGGTCTGCCCGGCCGCGGCCACCTGCTTGAGAATCTCGGGGTGGTAGCTCGCATGTTTGCCGATCGGGAAGAACAGCGCCTTGGTGCATTCGTCGGCGAGCGCCTTCAGCACCATAGGTGTGTTAACCGGCCACGGACCGTCGTCGAAGGTCAGCACGACCTCCTTGTCGGCGAGGAAATCGAGCTGCTTGAAATGCTCGAAGCCGAAACCCGGCCCGCCGGTGGTGTCGATTTCGACCACGCGGCTGACGCCGAGCGCGTCGGAATTTGCGCAAGCGGCCTTGCTCGGCGGCGGAACCGGCGCCTTGTCCGGAATAGCCGCGGTGACTTCAACGTCCTCGTGCTTGGCGGACGCCTCCGCTGGAAGCCGCTCGGCTTGCGCGGCGCTGACGGTCTGGGGAGCCGTCAACTCGGCGTGCCGTGACGATGTCCAAAACCAAAGGCCGGCGATGAGAACAGCCGAAACAACACTCGCCAACATCAGACCTGCCGCGTTTCGCATCGTTTGTCTTTCCAAATAACGCATTACCGTTGGGACCATACCGGCCTAACTTCGGGCGAGACGTTGCGACCTTGAAATCCAGAATCGGGTCTCTGCCGGGCCATTAATGCAAAACAGGTCTTAACGCCGTGCCAACGCAGCCCGGTTCGGGCCCACAAATCTTGTCCGTTGTTTCCGTCGCGGCGAGCCGCCGCGTGGGCAGCCATGGCGCGCGCGAACGCACATGCGATCGCAAAGCCGCGAGGCGGTCCCGGCGGCCGGGCCGCCCCGTTCCAGCAGAGTGACGGACATCACAACAGAACCGATGGGTGACTGAGATCACAGTCCGAAGCGGGCGGCTGAAGCACTAATGGGCGTCAGCAACCCGCCGCGACCGGCGGACAACCGAGGAACCGAAAATGACCGCATCTCTCACCAAGACCATCCGCCGGGCCGGTTTGATGCTGGCGTTCGCTGTCTCCGTCTCCGCTCTGTCGTCGACCTCAAGCTTTGCCTTCAGCGCCGAGGCGCAGCAGATGTGCACCGGCGACGCGTTTCGCCTTTGCAGCTCCGAAATACCCAACATTCCGGCTATCACCGCCTGCATGGTCAAGCACCGGGCCGATCTGAGCGCCGGTTGCAGGGGGGTGATGGACCGCGAAGCGGCCAAGCAATCCAGCAAGGTCGCGACCAAGTAATTCAGGCGCGTTTCACTTTTGCCGAAGACGCGCTAGAATTCCTGGAGTTCATGACCGGCAGGCGTCACAGCATGACCAGAGCTTTCTTCGCTCTTCCATTGATTGCGTTGAGTTGTATTGCGATGACCTGCGTGGCGTCAGCGCAAGGCGGACGGCCGGACCCGGGATGCGGACGCGACGTGGCGCGGTATTGCCGGGCCGTGATCAACGACGGTGACGACGCCGTTCTGGCGTGTCTGAAGCAAAATCGCGCCAGGCTCAGCAAGACTTGCGCGAAGGTTCTGACCGACAACGGTCAATAGTACGCAGCGCGACTTGCCGGAGTGGGGATGCCGCCGCGCGATCTCACGGCTGAGGATGTTGCGGACTGGCTGACACCAGGTCAGGCGGTGAAGCTTCTCGATGCGGTTTTCCAAAAGAGTTATTTGTCGAAACAAGCCTTGCTGGGCCGGCTCGTCGGAGGGCTGGCCGAGGCGGCATCCGAGCAGACCGTTAAGAGCGATAGCGCCGGGCACTCATGGCGCGGCCTGTTCCAGAAGATCCCTGCCGAGGATTGGCGGAGAATTCAGACGACGGACACCTGCTGGATCACCGGCGATCTCATCTTCAGGCGCCGGTCGCCGTCTGGCCCCGGGGACGAAACCGTCAGCCATTATGCGGTGAGATTCGAGCCGCAGGCCGTGCGCTCGATTATCGAGAATACCGGCAGGTCAGCCAAAGAACTGCCGGCCGAGAGGCCTTCGCCAGAGCCGTCCGGACCGAGGGGGCCGCCCGTTTCCTCCGCCCACCTTCAGGCATGGTTCGAGTTCTATCAAAAGGTCGGCGGCGAAACGCGGGAAGAGCGCGCGCTTGAATCCGCCCAGCGCAATTTCCCCGGCCAATCCGTAACCCGCAAACGGATTCGTGAGCTGTTGGGTCCGCGGCCGATCGGGCGCCCCAGGACGAGCGATTAGCCGAAAATGGCGACTTTTATATTTTTATTGGCGAATTTCAGCATAAAATACATAATAAAATCAAATTGATATATAAATATATGGCGACTTTATCTTGTGATTTGGCGAATTCGTCGCCCCCCCTCACCTGCGTTGGAAACAGCACCTCTGGACTGCGAGATAGGCGAAAACATCTGCCTGGAGCGATGCCCCGGATGGATTACGTGCTGCTGCCGGCGGCCGTGGTGGCCGGCAAGACCTCATGGGTGGCGCGGTCGGGAGTCTCTTCCTTCCAGCGCACCGATCCGAACGGCCGTTCCAGCATGCGGCGGACGCGAACCGGCTCGGGCCCGATATGAAAATCGATGGCGCGCTGATGCAGCGCGCGCTCGGATTGCGTGGCGCGGTTGCGCTGGCGCAGGAAGTCGAGCCAGGTCGGGCAATGGTAGCGCTCGGTCCACAATTCGGGATCGGCGATATCGCGCGCGATCGACCAGCCATAGGCGCCGTTGCGCTGGCGGCTGAGCTGCACCTCCTGCATCACTCCGTGGAAGGCGCGGGCGCTTTCCGGGGCGACGCGGTATTCGATTTCGACCACCAGCGGCCCGCTGCGTCCGGTCAGCGACAGCCGCACCTCAGGGTCCGCCATCACCTCCGCATCCTCGTTGCGGGCGCCGACCGGCGGCATCCGCAGCCACAGGCCGAGCAGTGGCGAGGCGAACATCAGGGCGGCGGAAACCATGAGCGCGGTTTGCACCCCGGTGGCGTCGGTCAGCCGTCCCCAGCCCCAGCTTCCGATCGCGATGCCGCCGGCAATCGAGGCCTGGAAGGCCGCCAGCGAGCGGCCGGCGACCCAGCGCGGGGCGGAGAGCTGTACGCCGATGTTGAACAGGGCGATCGCCAACATCCATACCGCGCCCGCGATCACCAGTGCGGCCGCGGTCAAGACCGGCTCCCGGCTCAGCGCCACCGCCGCCACCGCGCCGCCCATCGACAGCGCGCAGACACGCACCGCGACCTCGCCGGTCATCCGCTTGCGCACTTCGGCGATGTTGAGAGCGCCGATCACCGCGCCCATGCCGAAGGCGCCGAGCATGATGCCGTAGGTTTGCGCGCCGCCATGCAGCAGGTCGCGCGCCACCAGCGGCATCAGCGCCGACACTGAACCGCCGATCACGCCCGTCACCAGCGTCCGCGCCAGCACGATGCGGATCGACGGCGAGTTGGCGATATAGCGCACGCCCGACACGATCGCGCGGTTCAGCCGCTCGCGCGGCAGGCGCGACGGCTCGCTGGTGCGGCGCCAGAGAAACAGCACGATCAGCAGCGGGATATACAGCACCGCATTGGCGGCGAAGGCCGCGACCGCGCCGGCGGCGGCGACGACAATGCCGCCGATGGCGGGACCGAAACTTCGCGCAATGTTGTAGCTGATGCCATTCAGCGCCACCGCGGAGGGCAGCGTTTCCGCCGGCACCTGCTCGCTGACCGAGGATTGCCAGGCCGGTCCGAACAGCGCCATGCCGCTGCCGACGATAAAGCAGAATCCCAGCAGAACCTGCGGCGTGACCATGCCGAGCCATGCCAGCACCGACAGCGCGGTGGCGCCCGACAGCGCGATCGACAGCGAGATCAGCGCCACGATGCGCCGGTCATACATGTCGGCGATGGCGCCGGCCGGCATCGAGATCAGCATGATCGGCAGCATCAACGCGGTCTGGACCAGCGCGACCTTGTCGGCCGACGACGTCATCTGCGTCATGGCCCAGGCGGCACCGACCCCCTGGATCAAGAGTCCGAGATTGGACAACAGGCTGGCGAGCCAGATGCGTCGGAACACGGCATGCCGCAACGGCGCCGTGACGCTGTCTGGGGCAAAGTTCGGGCGCATTGGCTGTTCGGTCCTAACCTGCTTCGTGGCGCCGGCAGGGCCGGCCTTCGATTCCTTCGGTTAAAGTGATGCCCGCGAAAGTCCTTGGCTGTCCAGTGCCCTGACCGCCATCGGCGATGTCGCGGCGGGGAGGACCGGCGGCCGGTATCGTGCGGCCTTCGGCCGCAGATCCCAAGCATCCGGGGCCGATTCATCACGCATGGATGGCTGCGGGGGTCGAGGCGCCAAGGATAACAGGATTGCGGTCGCTGGATTGGCTGACTAGCTGTTTTCCGCGGGCGAGGCCTTTTTGGCGCCCTGATTTTGGACCTGATAGGATTGCAGCGACGCCGACCCGTCATTGTCGTCTTTCTTTTTGCGAGGCCGCCCGTGAGCATAGCCGAAGCCTGGGACGTCGCCGTCACACCTCAGCCGCTGGTGCCGCCGAGCCCGCCGCGCGCGTCCGAAACCATGAACGTCTTCGGGCGGATGGTGGCGATGCGCCGAAGCGCGATCGAGACCTGGGGGCAGCGCGCCTACGAAGAGGACATCGTCCAGGGCCGCTTCTTCGGGCGCAGCAGTTTCATTCTCAATACGCCGGATGCGATCCGGCATGTGCTGGTCGACAATTACGAGAACTACACGCGGACGCCGGTCGGGATCCGGGTGTTGCGTCCGCTGGTTGGCGAAGGCCTGCTGATCGCCGAGGGCCGCGCGTGGAAGCATCAGCGCCGAACGTTGGCGCCGGCCTTTACGCCGCGCGCGGTCACGCCGCTGGTGCCGCACATGATCGCGGCGACCGACGAAACCATCGCCAAGCTTCAGGGCAGCTGCGGCATGCCGGTCGATTTGCGAGAGGCGATGCAGCGGATGACGCTCGAAATCGCCGGACGCACCATGTTCTCGTTCGAGATGGGCCGCCATGGCGCGACGTTGCGCGATTTCGTGATGGAGTATGGCGACCGGCTGGCGCGGCCGCAGTTTCTCGATCTGCTGCTGCCCGTGGGGTGGCCGAGCCCGCAGGATTTCGCCCGCGCGCGCTTCCGCAAGCGATGGACGCGTTTCGTGGCCATGCTGATCGCGGAACGCCGCGCCGCCGGCAAGAACGAAGGCGCGCCGCCGCGCGACTTGTTCGATCTGATGGGTGCCGCGCGCGATCCCGAGAGCGGCGAAGCCTTCACCGACGAACAGCTCGGCGACGAGGTGGCGACCATGATTCTCGCCGGCCACGAAACCACGGCCACCGCGCTGTTCTGGTCGCTGTATCTGCTCGCGCTCGATCCCGACACCCAGGAAAAACTGGCTGCCGAGGTTGCGGGCGCTGATGTCGACGGCACCCCTGCGATCGAGCGGCTGAAATTTACCCGCGCCGTGATCGATGAAACCATGCGGCTCTATCCGCCGGCGTTTCTGATCGCGCGCTCGGCCACTGCCGCCGACACCATCGCAGGCTTGCCGGTCAGGAAGCACGATCTGGTCCTGATCGCGCCGTGGTTGCTGCACCGTCACGAAAAGCTCTGGAACGAACCGAACGCGTTCATCCCGGCCCGCTTCATGCCGGGGGCGCCGCCGCCGGATCGTTTTGCCTATCTGCCCTTCGGCGTCGGCGCGCGCGTCTGCATCGGCGCGCATTTTGCGCTGGTGGAGGCCACATTGGCGCTCGCCAAGATCATCGGCACGTTCCGCGTCGAGCTTCTCGACAAGGAGCCGGTGATGCCGGTCGGCGTGGTGACGACGCAGCCCGATCGCTCGCCGATGTTTCGCATCGCGCGCCGCTGACCAGATCGTTTTCCCGCGAAGTGGATACTGGTTCGCGCAAAGAAAACGCGTCAAACAAAGACATAGAGCCTCCGTTCCGATTCCATCGGAACGGAAAAGGCTCCAGTATCCGAAGTTCGTGATACGTCGCAGCACGCTCCTACACGAACTTTGGATGCAACAGGGGCACTGGCAAATCTATGATTCTAGTACCGCTTTTCGATCTGACGTTCCCCGGATGAGTTTGCGGCAGGAGTGGTGCGGGAACCTCGGATCGGCGGTACCGGGCCTTGCATGCGGGTTTCGGCCACCTCATTTAAGGAGCCGGCATGAGCGACATCCAGGCCCAGTTTTCCGTGCTGAAGCGGACCGCCGACCCGGCGGTCGCCGATGCGATTTTGCGGCTGATCCAGGATGGCGAGGACCATGAGCTCAACCGGGTCAACGTGCTGGATTTCTCGAAGCGCACCGGGCTCGATGAAGAGCGCGTGATCTCCGGCTTTCTCCATGCTTCCCGGCTCGGCCTGTTCGACCTGACCTGGAACGTGCTCTGCCCCGGATGCGGCGGCGTGCTCGACGCCCACTCCACCCTGAAATCGCTGCGTCACGATGACTATCATTGCGGGCTGTGCGCCTGCGGCTATGAAGCTTCCGTCGACGAACAGGTCGAGGTTGCTTTCACCGTCAGCCCCCGGGTCCGACGCATCGCGGCGCATGACCCGAACACGCTGCCGGTCTGGGACTACTTCAAGCAGATTTTCTGGAGCTCGGGTGTCGATTTCAACAAGGACTCGTTTGCGTCGCTCGCCGAAGAGGTGGTGCTGGACGCGCTCGAATTGCCGGCCGGCGAGAAGGCGGTGTTGTCGCTGCAACTGCCGCCGCAATTCATCATCGTGTTCGAGCCGGTGACGCATGCGGCGCAGTTCATCGACGTCCAGGGCGAACCGACCCGGGAACGTCAGCAGCTGTCGCTGATGTACAACAGGATTCAGGCGCCCACCGGCACCATGACGTTGCGCCCGGGACCGCTGCGGCTGTCGCTCGACAACCAGGCCGGTGTGCGGGTATTGCCGACGGTTTTCGTGGCCGCCGACGCGCTTCATCATCTGATCGGCAAGCGCAAGCCGTTCCTCACGGCGAAGCGGATGCTGTCCAATCAGACCTTCCGCGACGTCTACAAGGCGGACAATCTGAATATCGATCAGCGCCTCAAGATCACTTCGCTGTCGTTCCTGTTCACCGATCTCAAGGGGTCTACCGCGCTGTATGAGCGGGTCGGCGATCTCGCCGCATTCGATCTGGTGCGCGCGCATTTCCACGCGCTGCTGGAGATCATCGCTTCGGAGAAGGGCGCGGTGGTGAAGACGATCGGCGATGCCGTGATGGCGACCTTCGTCCGGCCCGAACACGCGCTTGCTGCCGGGTTGCGGATGCGCGCCGCCATGGAGGCGCTCAATACCGAGCGCGGCACCAAGGACCTTGTGGTCAAGATCGGCATCCATGAAGGTCCCTGCCTCGCCGTGATGCTCAACGAGCGGCAGGATTATTTCGGCCAGACCGTCAACATCGCCGCGCGGGTCCAGGGCCTGTCGACCTCGCACGCGATCCACATCACCGGGCCGGTGATCGACGCGCCCGCCGTGGCCGACATCCTGGACAAGGAAGCGATCAGGCCTATCCAAAAGCAGGCAGCGCTGCGGGGCATCGCCGACAAGATGGTGGTGTACGAGATACCCTGAGCAGGAAATTCTGAGATTGCCTAATCGTAATGCATGCGGCGGGAACCGGCATGGATTGCGCACGTTGATTTTCCGATCCATATATGCCCCGAGCCGTCGATCCGACGGCTCCTGGTTTTCAAAACATTGCAGCAGAGAGACGGATGCTGGACGGACTTCGCCAATTCATCGCCGACGTTGTTTCCCCCACCGCACACCAGGATCGCGCATTCGACGATACCGGGTATCGCCTGGCGGCAACGGCCTTGCTGATCCACGTCATCTCGCTCGACGGCGAACCAACCGAAGCCGAGAAGCGCAAGCTGCACAGCCTGCTCGAAAGCCGGTTCGGGCTTGATCCCGGCACCGCGGATAAACTGATCGCGTCTGCCACTCTGGTCGAGGGCGAGGCGGTCGATCTCTATCATTTCACCAGCGTCATCATGCGTTCGGTGAATGAAGAAGGCAGGCTCCGCATCGTCGAAATGATGTGGGAGCTGGTCTATGCCGACGGCCAGGTCAGCGAATTCGAGGACAACGTGGTCTGGCGCGCGGCCGATCTGCTGGGCGTGTCGTCGCGCGACCGGATTGATCTCAAGCATCGGGTCGCCGGCGAACAACGGACACCGGCCGCGGGCAGTGCGGATATCGCCGACGCGGCAACGTGACGCGCCCTGCTGCGGGCGCGCTACGGGACATGACGAAATTTTAATGTCCCCGGCGGCCGGCCGCTAACGGATGCGATTGGCGACCAAATGCCGCGTTTCGATTGCGCGGCCCGCTGTGCCAACCGCCCCGCCTGCAGGTGGTGACTTGCGCCCCGCCTAGGGCATATGCTCTCGTCCGGTCGTTAGCCGCCTATCGTGCAAATCATCTAGAGCCTGGAATCGTGACTGAACGTGTGACGCTGATTACCGGTGCCTCGGCAGGCATCGGCACCGAACTGGCGCGCGTTTTCGCATCGAACGGCCATCGCCTGGCTCTGGTGGCGCGACGCGCGGATCGTCTGACGACGCTGGCTGGCGAAATCGGCGCCACCGGCGGCGCGGCGCCGATTGTGATTCCGTGCGATCTCGAACAGCCCGATGCCGGTGACAAGATCGCCGCGGCGCTGGCTGCCGCCGGCGTGGAGGTCGAGTACCTCGTCAACAATGCCGGCTTCGGTTTGTTCGGCAATGCGATCGAACTGGACCGCGCGCAGCAGCTCGGCATCATCGCCGTCAATATTCGCGCGCTGACCGATTTGTCGCTGCGGTTCTCCGAGCAGCTGATCCGGCATCGCGGCGGCGTCCTCAATGTCGGCTCGATCGCCGGTTTCCTGCCGGGGCCCGGGATGGCGGTCTATTACGCCTCCAAGGCCTATGTGCTGTCGTTCACCGAAGCGCTGCGTCTGGAGCTGGCTCCGCGCGGTGTCCGCGTGACCGTGTTGTGTCCCGGTCCGGTGCCGTCGGAGTTTCAGGCGCGGGCGGGGTTCGAACCCGGGTTTGATTCCGCGGTCCTCAATGTCGCCGCCGCGGATGTCGCGCAGGCAGGATATCGCGGATTGATGGCGAACCAGCGCGCCGTGCTGCCCGGCCTCGGCATCAAGATGGTGCCGCTGCTGCTTCGGCTGGTTCCGCGCAGCTTTGTGCTGGCGGCGGTCGGCGGTTTTCAATTGCGCCGGCGCTGACAAGCCGCCTAACAGCCCTTCCCTGGCCCGCGATTTGCTTTGAACTCAACCGACATTAAGGGACACTTAACCATGATTGCGGTTTGATGGCCGCAAAGAAGAAAGTGCGATGCCGTTTCAACCCGTCAAAGCCAGCGCCGAAAACGTCCTGCGCCTCCCGGTCCGGGAGCCTGCGGTCGCCGCGCCGTTGCGGCCGGTTCTGATCGTGCTGCACCAGGAGACGTCGACGCCGGGCCGCGTCGGTAACGTGCTGCGGGCGCTTGGATACGGGCTGGATATCAGGCGTCCGCGCTTCGGCGATCCGCTGCCCGAGACGCTGGACGGCCATGCGGGTGCGGTCATTTTCGGCGGCCCGATGAGCGCCAACGATCCGGATGATTATGTTCGCCGCGAGATCGACTGGATCGCGGTGCCGCTCAAGGAGCAGCGGCCGTTGCTGGGAATTTGCCTGGGCGCGCAGATGCTCGCCATGCATCTCGGCGCCCGGGTCGCGCCGCATCCGGAAGGCCGCGTGCAGATCGGATATTACCCGATCCGCCCCACCGCTGCCGGGGTTGGGGTCTGCCCGAACTGGCCCGATCATGTCTACCACTGGCACCGGGAAGGTTTCGAACTGCCGAGAGGCGCTGAATTACTGGCTGAGGGCAGCGACTTCCCGGTACAGGCGTTCGGTTTCGATCATGCATTCGGCCTGCAGTTTCATCCCGACGTGACCTACGCGATGATGCATTGCTGGACCACGCGCGGCCACGACCGCTTCGAGTCACCGGGGGCCCTGCCGCGCCATCGTCACTTCGCCGACCGGGCGGTGCATGACGTGGCCGAGCGCGCCTGGCTGAAGGAATTTCTCGATGGCTGGCTGGCGCGCCTGCCATTGTCGGCGATGTCGGAAGCGGCCGAATAGCGCATCGGGCGGTGCCGGCGATCCCGGCGGCGATGGCTCCGAAGCCCTTTCCAAATTTTCAGATGTGATAGTGTCGATCCCGACAAGCTTGCGGCGCGATCATCGGCGAGCATGGGGGATGGCGACATGACCGGCGGCGAATTCGCAGCATTGTTGGATGATTTCACGCATTCGGCGGAATCCGGCGACGGCGCGCGCTTTGCCGGCCATTTCACCGCGGACGCCATCTATTACGATTACATCTATGGCGCCCATCGGGGCCGCGCCGACATCGCACACATGATGCAGAATCTGTTCCATCGCGATGCGGCGGACTATCGATGGGAGATGTTCGATCCCGTGTTCGATGGCGAAAAAGGATATGCCTGGTCGTTGTCGAGCTTCACGTCGAAAATTCCGCAATTCGAAGGCCGGCGCGTGGTGATCGACGGCATGAGCCGCTTCATCGTGCGCGACGGCCTGATCGCCGAATACCGCGAATCCGTCAACGGCGGCGTCGCCATGGCGCAACTCGGCGTCGAGCCCGAGCGCATGACCAAGGTGTTCAAGCGCTGGGCCGGATGGCTGACCGAGCGGCCGGAAACCGTGGACTATCTGACGCGGCCGAAGGGCTCGCGCGCCAGGAGCGGATATCTGGAGACATAAACCTCCGAAGACAAAATTTGTAACAACGCGTCGTCGCGAAAACGATGACCAGCACAGGGAGATCGCCATGACCTATCAGCACATTCTCTATGACGTGAGCGAGAAGATCGCGACGATCACGCTTCACCGGCCGGACCGCATGAACGCGTGGACGCCGATCATGGAGCGCGACGTGCGCGACGCCATGGAAGCGGCGGCCGCGGATGACAATGTGCGCGTCATCGTGCTCACCGGTTCGGGTCGCGCGTTCTGCGCCGGCGCGGATATGGACGGGCTGAAAGGGCTCGATCCCAGCGAGATCAGGCGGGCGGAGAACGTGCCGGCTTTCGACATGAACCGCCGGCCGGACTGGCAGACGCGCTACGCCTATTATCCGTCGATTCCGAAACCGGTAATCGGCATGCTGAACGGCGCCACCGCCGGCATTGGGCTGGTGCATGCGCTGTATTGCGATCTTCGGTTTGCCGCCGACAATACCGTTTTCACCACCGCGTTCTCGCGCCGCGGCCTGATCGCCGAACATGGCATCAGCTGGATGTTGCCGCGCATTGTCGGTCATGCCAACGCGCTCGATCTTTTGATGTCCTCGCGCCGGGTCTATAGCGATGAAGCGCTGCGCATCGGTCTCGTCAACCGGTTGTATCCGCCGGACCAGTTGCGCGAGCAGACTTACGCCTATGCCCGCGATCTCGCCGACTTCGTCTCGCCGAGCGCGATCGCGGTCATCAAGCGGCAGCTCTACGACGTGCCGTTCCAGACCCTGGCCGAAGCGACCATCGATGCCAACCGGGAGATGGTGGTGGCGCTCCGTGGCAGCGATTTTCGCGAAGGCGTCGCCAGCTTCATGGAAAAGCGGCCGCCGCGATTTACCGGGAAATGAGCTGTTAGTGGCGTCCTGCGCCCGTCTTCGCCCAAGAGGGCTGCGACGCGGCAGCCTTCGCTACGATGGGCCGCATTGTCGCTTGCCGAGCCGTAGCTGGCGAAGCCAGCGAAGGCTGGTGGAGCCAGGCGGGATCGAACCGCCGACCTCGTCATTGCGAACGACGCGCTCTCCCAGCTGAGCTATGGCCCCATCGCGACCGCGTCGATAACAGCGACAGCGGCCAGCAATCGGCGCCATTTACAATCCGCGCCAAGGTCAAGTCAAGAACGGCGAAATCGCCGTTTTCCGAAGCTTTTGCCAGGAACTTCCCTTGTTTGCGCGGGGGGGAACCGATATTTAGCGGGTAGTCGAATCCGCGACCGAACCCCCCCCCCGCGAGTAAGCCTGCCATGCGTGCCGTTCTCGACATCATTCTCATCGTTCTCGATCTCTATGTCTGGCTGCTGATCGCCTCGGCCATCCTGTCGTGGCTGATCGCCTTCAATGTCGTGAACACGCGCAACCAGTTCGTGGCGTCGGTGGCCGAGTTCCTGTACCGGATCACCGAACCGCTGCTGGCGCCGATCCGGTCGTTCATGCCGAATCTTGGCGGTCTCGACATCTCGCCGATCATCCTGATCCTGATCATCATGTTCATCCAGCGGGTCATCACCTATTACATCTATCCCAGCGTATTCTGAACGCACGCATGGATACCCGAACGGATGGCTGATGATCCCTGGCGGTATTCCACCCAGGGCATCAGCGTGGCGCTGCGCGTCACGCCGCGCGGCGGCCGCGACGGCATCGACGGCGTTGAGGCGCTCGCCAACGGCCGCACCGTGGTCAAGGTGCGCGTGCGCGCCATCGCCGAGGCGGGCGAAGCCAACCGCGCGGTCACGGAGCTGTTTGCCAAGGCGCTCGGCGTCCCCAAGGCCCGGGTGCGGCTCCTGTCCGGCACGACATCGCGCCTCAAGCAGATTGCCGTCGACGGCGATCCCCGCGAGCTTGGCGAGGCGCTGCGGAAATTGACGGCGGCGCAACCGCACTAACGGATAGACAAAGGATCGAGATGACGGCCCGGATCATCGATGGAAAAATCATTGCCGCGGACCTTCGCGCCCGCGTGGCCGACGAAGTGGCGCGGGTGCGGCGCGAACATCAGCTCACGCCCGGTCTTGCGGTGGTGCTGGTCGGCAACGATCCCGCCAGCGAGGTCTATGTCCGCAGCAAGCACAAACAGACCCAGGCCGCCGGCATGGCATCGTTCGAGCACGTGTTGCCGGCCGATGTCGCGCAGAGCGAGCTATTGGCCCTGATCGGCGAACTCAACCGCGATCCCGCCGTGCACGGCATTCTGGTGCAACTGCCGCTGCCGAAATCCCTGAATACCGAAACCATCATCAACGCCATCGATCCCGCCAAGGATGTCGACGGGCTGCATCCCAGCAACGCCGGGCGCCTTGCCGGCGGATTTGCCGCGTTGTCGCCGTGCACGCCGCTCGGCTGCATCATCTTGACCAAGAGCGTGCACCCTTCGCTGGAAGGCATGAACGCCATCGTGATCGGACGCTCCAACCTGGTTGGGCGTCCGTTGCTACAGTTGCTGCTGAACGAAAATGCGACGGTGACCATCGCGCATTCGCGCTCGCGCGATCTGGCGCAATTGTGCGCCCGCGCCGACCTCGTTTACGCCGCGGTCGGCAAGCCTGAAATGGTGCGCGGCGACTGGATCAAACCGGGCGCGACGGTGATCGACGTCGGCATCACCCGGCTGCCGGCGGCCGACGGCAAGACCCGACTGGTCGGCGACGTCGCCTTCGCCGAGGCCCTGAACGTGGCCGGTGCGATCACGCCGGTGCCCGGCGGCGTCGGTCAAATGACGGTGGCGTGTCTCCTGGTCAACACCCTGCGCGCCGCATGTGCTATTCGCGGCCTGCCGGCGCCGGGGGTTTGACTTCTCCCTCGCCCGCTCGCGGGGCGAGGTTAAGAGGTCACGCGTCGCATCCTTAACTCCGTCACTTCCCCTTCGCCCGCGCGATGCCTTCCTCGATCAGCTTGTGCGCGTCGTCGGCGCCACCCCAGCGCAACACCTTTACCCACTTGCCGCGTTCGAGATCCTTGTAGTGCTCGAAGAAATGCTGGATCTGCTGCAGCGTGATCTCCGGAAGGTCGCTGTAGGTT
>JAJYAH010000602.1 GCA_021779635.1 Pseudomonadota bacterium
CAGATCGTCCTTCACTCCGAACACCACATCGGTATCGAGATATTGGTCGCCCTCGATAAAGACGTGGGTGATCAGCGGCTCAAAGCCCGGCGCATCGACGAGAAAATGAATATGGGCCGGCCGCATCGGGTGACGCCGGGTCTGCAGGATCATTTCGCCGACCGGACCATCGGTCGGGATCGGATAGCTGCAGGGCAAAATGGTGCGAAAGAAGAACCGACCGTCGGCGTTGGTGACAAAGCGCGCCCGCGATGACGGGCCCTGCGTCTCATAGGACGGCTTTTGCGAATCATAAAAGCCGTCATCGTCGGCGTGCCAGACATCGACCGGGACGCCCGCCAGCGGCTTGCCCTTGAGGTCGGTGACGCGGCTTTGCACGAACATCCGGTCTCCCGAAAGGTCGGCGGAGATGTCCGCACCGTGAGGCATCGGCTTGTGTTCGCCGACATAGAACGGGCCGAGCACGGTGGTCTCGGTGGCACCATCGCGCTCGCGATGGTTCACCGCATCGACCAGCATGGAGACCCCCAACACGTCGGACAGCAGGATGAACTCCTGCCGGCTCGGGGTGCATTTCTGGCCGGTGCGGGTCAGGAAATCGATCGCGCAACCCCATTCGTCGAAGCTGAGATCGGTCTTGCGCACGAAATCGTGCAGCGACTTCACCAGTTCCTGCAGCAGAAATCTGGCCCGCGGGTCCGGCGTCTCGTCAAAGCTGCGGATCACGGCGGCGGTAAGTTCGCTGTCCTTGAATTGGGGCATTTTTGGCTGTCCTGCTGGGTGCGCGATGGCGGCAAGGCTACACCAGCGATCCGACAGTAGTAAGCATGTAGCGATTGGAACAAGACAGGCTTTTCGGCTATCAAGGCACCCCTCGACAGCTCCGGAGATCAGTCCCGATGTTAGCCCCCGCCCCCGCCTCGCCCGAATCCGCCGGCATGTCCAAGGCCGCCTTCGATCGCATCGAAGATCATCTGAAGCAGCGCTACATCGATTCCGGCCGCTTTCCGGGCACCCAACTCCTGGTCTACCGCCGCGGCAAAGTCGTCCACAGCACGGTGCAGGGCTATGCCGACGTCGAGCGCAAGGCGCCGGTGAAGGACGACACCATTTTTCGTATCTATTCGATGACCAAACCGATCACCAGCGTCGCCTTCATGATGCTGGTCGAGGAAGGCCGCGTCGCGCTCGACGAACCGGTCCACAAATACATCCCGGAATGGAAGGGCCTCGGCGTTTTCCAGGCCGGCACCACGCCGGCTTTTCTGACCAGGCCGCCGTCGCGGCCGATGTTGATCGTCGATCTGCTGCGGCATACTTCCGGGCTGACCTATGGTTTCCAGCAGCGATCCAACGTCGATGCCGCCTATCGCGAGATGAAAATCGGCGAGGTCGTGAAGGCGGGAACGCTGCAATCGATGATCGAGGACCTCGCGAAAATACCGCTGGAGTTCTCGCCCGGCGAGGCCTGGAATTATTCGGTCTCCACCGACGTGATCGGCTACCTGATCGGAAAAATCAGCGGCAAGCCGTTCGAACAGTTTCTGAAGGAACGCATCTTCAATCCGCTCGGCATGAACGATACCGACTTCTTTGTGCCGCCCGACAAGGCCCATCGTTTTGCCGCCTGCTACTCGGCCGATCCGCAAGGCGGCATGACGTTTCACGCCACCGATCGCAAGGGCGGCCTGACGCTGCAGGACGATCCGACCACGAGTTCCTTCCTTTCGCCGCCGTCGTTCATTTCCGGAGGCGGCGGCCTGTGTTCGACCGCGGCCGATTATCTCACCTTCTGCCGCGCCTTGCTGGGCGGCGGCGAGGTTGGCGGCGTCAGGCTGATCGGCCCGAAGACGCTGGCGCTGATGACCGCCAATCACCTGCCCGGCGGACGCGACCTGCCCGAGATGTCGCGGTCGCTGTTCAGTGAAGCGGCCTACAATGGCATCGGATTCGGTCTCGGTTTTTCCGTCACCATGAATCCGGCACAGACGCTGATTCCCGGCAGCGCCGGCGAATATGCCTGGGGTGGGGCTGCGACGACATCGTTCTGGGTCGATCCCGCAGAAGAACTGATCGCCATTTTCATGACCCAGGTGCTGCCCTCGAGCGCCTATCCGCTGCGGCGTGAGCTGCGCACCATGGTTTACGCGGCGATCACCGACAGCAATCTCTAGGAGCGCGGCAGGTTCCGCATCGCACCGGGCCTGCACTGAACCGGATTTACGGGCCTGAAATCCTTCAGTTCTAAAATCCTTGGCGAATTTCCGACGCTTCTCCTATGCTAACAATGATTTGTCGCTATCGCGCCAAATCATTGTCGCAGGACCCGCGTGCCGAAACTCTCCCTGCCAGTGCGCCTCGCCCTTCTGGTTGCGGGAACCACGCTGCCGCTGATCATTTTTGCGGTCGTCATCGTTTTCAACAATTACGAGCAAGACCGCAAGGAAGCGTCACAGCGCGTGCTCGAAACCGCACGCAGCATCCGTCTCGTGCTCGATGCCGAGATTCAGCGAATGACCGGCGGGCTCCAGGTTCTGGCGCTCACCGATACCTTGCGCAACGGGGACTTCGAAGGTTTTCGCAGCATCGCTTCGGGATTCCTCGATCAATATGGCAAGGAGGGCGTCGTGCTGGTGGCGGACCGCGAAGGTCACCAATTGTTCTCCTCGGCCACGCCGGACAACACCAACCTGCCGCTGCGCAACAATCGCGAAATCGTGGAAAGGGTGTTTGCGACCAAGAGCCCGCATTATTCGAACCTGTTCATCGGCGCGGTCAGGCAGCGACCGCTCGTCACCGTCGAAGTGCCGGTGTTTCGCGACGGCGAGGTGCTCTATGACGTTTCCTTCGGGCCGCCGCTCGAGATTTTCCAGTCCATCATCGAAAAACAGCGTCCGAGCAAGGACTGGACGATTTCGATTTTCGATGGCGACCGCATCAATTTCGCCCGCGTTCCAAACCCGGAAGGCACCATCGGCAAGCGTGCATCGCCGTTGCTGTATGCCGAGATGTTTCGCAAGCCGGAAGCAACCCTGCCGACGGTATCGCTCGAAGGCACGCCGCTGATCACGACTTTCGTGCGATCGTCGCTGACCGGCTGGACGGTGGCCGCCGGCATCGCGGAAAGCTCGCTGGTCAGCCCGTTGTGGCGCAACCTGGCCATCACCAGCCTGATCGGAGGGGTGCTGCTGCTGACCGGGCTTGCTTTTGCCGTGCGCATGGCCACGACGATCGCCCGCGGCGAGGCGCTTCATGATTTGCTGATCGACGAGCTCAATCATCGCGTCAAGAACACGCTCGCCATCCTGCAGGCGATCGCGGTGCAGACCTTTCGAAGCGCGAGCAAGGCCGAACGCGAAAAATTCGAGGGCCGGCTCGGCGCGCTGGCGGAAGCGCATAATCTGCTCAGCAAGGAGAAGTGGCAGGGCTCGGAGCTGAAGGACGTGATCAATCGCGTGTTGCAGCCCTATCTGATCAGCAACCCGGCGCGGATGCGCATGTTCGGACCGAGCGTGCCGCTGGCCCCGCGGCTTGCGGTGGTGCTGTCGATGATCGTGCACGAGATGGCAACCAATGCCGCAAAATACGGAGCGCTGTCGAACGACACCGGCACCGTGGCGCTGAACTGGGAAGTCATCGAGGAAAACGCGAGGCCGAAATTGCGATTGATCTGGACCGAGGCCGGCGGCCCTCCCGTCGTCGCGCCGGTGCAGCGCGGTTTCGGATCGCGGCTGATCGAACGCAGCGCGCGCGATCAGCTCGGCGGCGAAGCCACCGTCGATTTTTTGCCCCGCGGCGTGGTCTACACGGTGACCTGCGCGCTGGAGAACGAAAGCTAGGCCAGCTAGAGCAAGATGGCTCTTCGTTGAATCGCCATCTGGCTCTATCTTTTTGTTTAAGCATGATCTTTTCGGAAAACCGGCGTCCACTTTTCCGGATCATGCTTTAGCCGAAATTCTGCAAGGCCGGGAAGGTGTCGAGCAGCCAGATGCTGATGGTGGAGATGCTGCCGGTGAGAAAGCCGATCCCGGTGATGACCATCAGCACGCCCATCACATGCTCGACAGTGGCGAGGTGCCGCTTCATCCGCGCAAACAGCGACGAGAACTGCTCGACCATGAAGGCCGCGATCAGGAACGGAATCCCGAGCCCGGCGGAATAGACCGCGAGTAGCCCCGCCCCCTTGGTCACCGTCGCCTCGGCGGCGGCGACCGACAGGATCGCCGCCAGGATCGGCCCGATGCACGGGGTCCAGCCGAACGCGAACGCCAGCCCCATCACATAGGCGCCCCACAGCCCGACCGGCTTCGGCACGGTCAGCCGGCCCTCGCGCATTAACAGCCCGATCCGCGTCAGGCCGAGAAAATGCAGGCCCATGATGATGATGACGATGCCGGCCAGTATAGAAAGCTGCGCCGACCAGGCCCGGATCAGGTTTCCGATCAGGCTCGCGCTGGCGCCGAGCGCCACGAACACGGTGGAAAAGCCGAGCACGAACATCACGGCTGCGATCATCACCGCGCGCTTCGACGAGGCCTCGCTCTCGTCATTGGCGACATGCTCGATGGTGGCGCCGGTCAGATAGATCAGATAGGGCGACACCAGCGGCAGCACGCAGGGCGACAGAAAGCTGATGAGGCCGGCGATCAGCGCGGCCGGGATCGAGACATCGTGCATCGCATGACCTTCGAATTGACGCGCGGCGAGCCTGGTCTTCGCATCGGCGGTAAGCCTTCATGGTACGAAGGTCGCATCCTCCGGGTTTCAGGCCTCCTCGCGCTTTAGCCGATGTCGCGGGCCGATGAAATGCCCGGCCGGATATCTTTCCGGATTTGATTGACGGTATAATCCGCACCTATTGCGGCACCAACCCGCGAGCGAGGACCCCGCATGC
>JAJYAH010000032.1 GCA_021779635.1 Pseudomonadota bacterium
AGCGGCGTCGGCGGCACCTGGTACTGGAATCGCTATCCGGGCGCGCGCTGCGACGTCGAGAGCATGCAGTACTCGTTTTCCTTCTCGGAGGAGCTGGACCAGGAGTGGAACTGGTCGGAGAAGTACGCGCCGCAGCCCGAAATCCTGTCCTACGCCAACCATGTCGCCGATCGCTTCGATCTCCGCCGGGATATCGTGTTCGACACCCGCGTCACCGCGACGACGTTCGATGAGGTTGAAAAGCGCTGGCTGATCGAGACCGACCGCGGCGACAAGGTTTTGGCAAAATTCTGCATCATGGCGGTCGGCTGCCTGTCGGCGCCGAACCGGCCGAATTTTGCGGGTATCGGGGATTTCCGCGGGCCTATCTACCATACCGGCGAATGGCCGCATCAGGGTGTCGACTTCACGGGATTGCGTGTCGGCGTGATAGGCACCGGCTCCTCGGCGATCCAGTCGATCCCGATCATCGCGCAGCAGGCGGCAAGCCTCACGGTGTTCCAGCGCACGGCGACCTGGTCGGTGCCGGCCCGCAACGAAAGCCTGACGCCGGAATATTTGCAGGCGGCCAAGGCCGATTATCCGGCGCTGCGGGCAAAGGCGCGCGGACGCCCGACCGGCTTCTACTTTCCTTTCAACATGAAGCCGGCGCTGGAGGCTGCGCCCGAAGAGCGCGAAAGGCAGTACGAGGAAGCCTGGACCCGCGGCGGCCTGCCCTTTCTCGGTTCCTATGGCGATCTTCTGTTCGAAAAGGCCGCCAATGACACCATTGCCGACTTCGCCCGCCGCAAGATCCGCGAGCTTGTGAAGGATCCGGTCACGGCCGACCTGCTGTGTCCGGACAACGTCTTCGGTTGCAAGCGCCTCTGCGTCGATACCGGGTACTTCGAGACGTACAATATGCCTCACGTCAAGTTGGTCGACGTCTCCCGGACGCCGATCGAGCGCTTCACCGCCGGCGGCATCGAGGTCAACGGCGTCGAGTACAGACTGGACGCGGTCGTCTGCGCTACCGGCTTTGCCGCGATGACGGGGTCGTTCGACAAGATTGTGATTACCGGCCGCAATGGTTTGACACTTGCCGAGAAATGGCGGGCCGGCCCCCGCGCCTATCTCGGGATAGCATCGGCGGGCTTTCCCAATCTGTTCACGATCACCGGCCCCGGCAGCCCCTCGGTGCTCGCCAGCATGATCCAGGCGATCGAGCAGCATGTCGACTGGCTGGCGGACTGCATGAGCCACATGCGCGATGTCGGGGCCACGACCATCGAGCCGAAGCCCGAGGACGAGGACGCCTGGGTCGAGCACGTCAACGAGGTCTCTACTGTGTCGCTGCGATCGACCTGCAGCTCATGGTATGTCGGCACCAACATCCCTGGCCGGCCGCGCGTCTTCATGCCCTATATCGGCGGCTTCCCGGTCTATGTACAGAAATGCAACGAGGTCATGAGCAGCGGCTTTGATGGCTTTGTTCTGGGAGGCGCGCCGGCCAGCAACGCGGCGCCGCAGGTGCGTTATACGGAGCGGTGGCGGGTGCCGATCGATATCGACGTCATTTCACCGGCCGCCGTCGCGGCCAAACGTGTCCCGGTGGTCTGAAGCCGTGATCGACATCACGTGATGGGCCTCCTGACCTGGTGGGCGCGAAATCGAAGTGTGCATTCCCGTCGCATTAGCTGGCAGGGAGGGAGCCCATGAAAGCGCAGGAACTCAGTCCATGTCCGGAAGAAACTGGCGTCGTTAAATCGGCGATCCGAAGGCTAGAAATTCTCGAATATTTAGACGAGGTCCAGCAACCTCTCAACAACGTTGCTGTGGCAACGGCATTGGATTATCCGCAATCGAGCACCGCGGCGCTGCTACGAAGCCCGACGACCATGGGTTATCTGCACTACAACTCGCGAAAGCGAGCATATGTGCCGACCGATCGCGTTCCCTTTCTCGGAAGCTGGATCAATCCCGCCTTGTTTCAAGAGGCTGGTTTGAGATCGGTTTTTCGATCCCCGCATCGCCCAGTGCCGCGTCGGCGGCCTGCCGCGTCATGGTCTTGAGGTCTACGTCGAGCATTCGCCTGAACGGCGTCATGCCGACGCTGACGATGAATATGTCTTGCATGGCAATTACTCTCCAGCAGTCAAGCCAAGCGGCTTAGAATAATTAGTCATCCGTGAACTATTCCGAAGTGTCTGAGGGACAATGGAAATTGGGCGAATTGCGGCAGTTGGATTTGCCGGAATTTGGGGCTTTGACGGTGATTTTCTTGCGAATTCGGATTGGGGATTCCCTTGCATCGGAAGCCGTGATTCTCTGGGCTTGATGAGATCGACCGGAGAGATTCGATGCGGCCACGGGAGCGTCGGGAGAGCGGCGAGCAGGATCTGTTTCGTTCACGGCTCGACCAGATCATCGACACGAAGCATGCGCTGGTGAAACTGGCGTGCACGATCGACTGGCGGTTTCTGGAAGAGAAATTCGGCGCCGTCTACAAGGATGGAGCGGGCCAGCCGCCATTGCCGACGCGGTTGATGGCAGGGCTTGCGATCCTCAAGCACACCTACAACCTCAGCGATGAAGTGTTGTGTGAACTGTGGATCGAGAACCCGTATTACCAGTACTTTTGCGGGGAAGAGTTCTTCCAGCACCGACTGCCGCTGGATCGTTCCTCGATGACGAACTGGCGTCAGCGCATGGGCGAAGAACGGCTCCAGGGGCTTTTGCAAGAGAGCCTGGCGGTCGCCACCAAGACTGGTGCGATGAAGCCTGGCGATCTCACGCGCGTCATCGTCGATACCACGGTGCAGCCGAAGAACGTCACCTTCCAGACCGATGCCAAGCTGTTGAACCGGGACCGCGAGAAGTTGGTGAAGCTGGCCAAAAAGTGTGGCGTTGATCTACGGCAGTCTTATACGCGGGTCGGCAAGTTCGAACTCATTCAGCATCAGCGTTACGCCCATGCCAAGCAGTTCAAGCGCGCCAACAGGGCTTTACGCAAGCTCAAAACCTATCTTGGCCGTGTGATCCGCGATATCGCCCGCAAGATCGACGGCGATCCCGGGCTCGAGACGGCGTTCGCTCAGCTGCTGAGCCTGGCGCGGCGCGTACGCGCCCAGGAGCGCGGACAGCGCGGGCCCAAGGTCTACAGCCTGCACGCGCCCGAAGTGGAGTGCATCGGCAAGGGCAAGGCGCACAAGCCTTACGAGTTCGGCGTCAAGGTCAGCGTGGCCACCACCCTCAAGCACAGCAAAGGCGGCCAGTTCATCACCCATGTGCAAGCGCTGCCTGGCAATCCCTATGACGGGCATACGCTGGCCGGCGTCATTCCGGCGATCGAGCAACTCATCGGCAATAAGATCGAACGGCTTCATGCCGATGCCGGGTATCGCGGTCACAATGCGCCGCCCGATTACAAGTTCAAAATCTACACCTCAAAGCAAAAGCGCCGGGTAACCCCACAGATCAAACGAGAGATGCGCCGCCGCTCCGCCATCGAACCCGTCATCGGCCATACCAAGAACGAGCATCGAATGGACCGCAACTACCTCGCCGGCCGAAACGGCGACGCCAACAATGCCCGCCGTCGGCTACAACTTCCGGCGCCTGATCCGCTGGCTCAGTATTCTATTGCGCCTCTTCCTCGCCGTCCTCTTCGCTCAGCCAAACCCGCTGCCGGCGTGAAAAGCCGATTCTTCACCGAAGACTAATTAACAATTCGCCAGTCGTTTCAAACCGGTTCAAAATGAACAGGCGCCATGCGCCATGTGCTGTCGGCAAACCGTCTCACATCCGCAAAACTCTACGACCAAAACTTTACGACAATCAGCACAAAAGGAGTAACCATACGGCGTAGCTTTCAATTACCCACATTTCCGGCCATGCCGAGTTCAAGACCGATCTCGATATCTGTTAGCCTTGAAAGTCCTCGCCAAATGACTGTGTTTCCGGGCGGGGGATCGCTCGATCGCGCCAGGTAGCCTCCGAGCCTGGCGAGCTTTATGAGATAGAACGAGAGCGTTCCTGATCTGCATCGTCGATTTCCAGCGTCAGCGACAAGTTGATCCAACAATCCTATCTCGGTCGAGGCCAGCGCCATGGCGGGCGCTGCATTCGGCGCGGTACGGTTCAGCATTGTCAACCAGAATACACGCCAACTCAGGATACAGACGACCGCCATGAGATTGGCCAGCCGATCGGCCGTGCGTAGTTTGGAATCTTCCGCACGGCAGCCCGATTTGAGGATTTTGTGGAAGACCTCGATCTTCCAACGCATGGCATACCAATCGATCTTTTCGACGGCCTCCGAACGCGTACGGGCTGGCAGGTCGGTGATCAATTTCCACTCGATCGGCTTGCGTCCCTTCGGCGTGCCGCGCTCGGTGGCATGGATCACAGTCAGATCCGATGCCGGATAGCGCTTCTGCTTGCCGATCGGAGGCAGGACGTGCACTCGTTTGGTCCTTATTTCCAGAGTGACCGATATCGGGTCGCCGTTTTCGTTGCGAACCTCAACGCGATGCAGACCTTTTATGGCGACCTCATCTATCTCATCCGAAATTGTGTGGTCGCCATCGCCAGCAAGCCTGTCCGTTTGCATACGCACGATAAAATGCGTGCTCAAGTCGTGGGTCAGGCAGTAAAGTTCGAAAATGTCGCTCTCGCGATCGCCGACGTGGATGCAGCGACCCGGTTTGCCGAGAAGACCAATCGATTGCTGCAGATTGTCCAACCACCGCACGCTTTCCTGCTTCTCGATGGGAACTCGCGTCGGATTGATCTTTCGCTTGAGCGCCGCCGTTCCCTTGAATTTCTTGCGGGTCCAGAATTTCACAGCGGTCAACCCGAGCGGCAGTCCCTCTGTCGTGACCGCAAGGCTTGAATGCATCAGGATCCCGCGAAGCGTGTGATGGCGGTAGCGGCCCTTCTTGTCCTTGCCGCTGTTGATGTCCTTCGTGATGCCGACAAGTTCGGGGCGAGCACGCTGATAGGTAAACTCCGTCGTGTCTTGCAACAGCAGTACCGTGCCACGGGCCGCTTCAAAGCGTGCACGCGTCGCGTCGAAGTGCCCGCTCAAAATGTCGCCTTCGTGCACCCGCTTATTGGCAAAGAACCGATAGGCCGCTTTGGTATTGGCCCAATCCTGGCACGCGAGCGGAATGCTCTCTCCGATCCCGCCTCCCATCCGAATCAAAAGCTCGCGAAACCGTTTGCCAAGACGCGCATCCCTGAAGACGTTCTCGTCAATTTCCCCGTCGATCCAATGGGCGGTACCGCCCGGTCGGTCATATATTTTTGTCGTTCCAGACGAAGCCGGCAAGCGCAATTTCGTCCGCGGCAATCCCATGGCGCACCTCATTCCGCCGATTCAGGTGCTCAGCAATGAATCACAAGGGATTCAAACGACTCAAGAAATTTCACTCGGCGCGATGGAAATGGAGTCAATGACTTATGGGTAATTGAAAGCTTCACCGGATGCTTACTGCGGTTCTCCCTCGCGCTTTTCAGATCTGCTGATTCTAGCGAATAATTTCCGGATCTTGCTGCTTGTTGAGAGCGGAACGTCATCGGTATATTGCGATGCGGTGTCACATACCGGTGAACCCGTCCTCAATCATTTGCGCTATGGCTTCGGGACATTCCATCGGAAGGAAATGACTGTTCTCCCGAAATCTGAAGACGCGAGCCTGTGGAGCAAGTTCGACAATCTTCGCCGCATCGGCTTCGCCAACCGTACTGAAGCGCGAGCCATAGGCTAATAAGACTTTTCCTTTATAACGAGGAAGAAGCTCCCAAAATTCTGTTGTTGCTGCCTGGAAGGTCGCAGCTTCCCAGGCCGGATCGCAGGCCAAAGCAACTCGGCCATCATCTAAAAAATGCAAGCCACCCTCGAGGTAGTCGTCGAGCAAACCCTCTCGCCAAGAAGAAAACATCGCTTTTCCGGAGTAGGAATTTCGAATCTCTTGCTGCGACGACCAGATTGACCGACGTTTACGAGCTTGAAGCGCAATATCAAATGGAATCAAGTTCCCTTCCCGCCGGTCCACGGCGACTTGGTATGCTCTATTGAATGGCACGAATGACGGTTCGATCATGGCGACACCGAGCGCCAAATCCGGCCTCCGGGCCGCCAGCATCAGGCTTACAGTTGCCCCTATGGAATGGCCAATAAGGAAAGCCGGCTCTCCGAAAACTTCGAGCAGATGCTCGAGATCAGCTTCGTATGTTTGCCAACTGACCAGATTTTCTGGAGCAGCCAATAGACCCGTTCGACCATGCCCGCGCGCATCGGAAGCGACGATGCGAAATCTGTTCGAAAGTGGCTCCAACAATCTTCGGTATGTTTGCGCGTTGAATCCAGTCGCATGCGCAAAATGAAGGAGCGGGGCTTGGCTTCCCGCTTCACTCCAAGACAGCGCCGAAATTTCGCCGGCCGGTGTGGAGACCATCTCAACTCGCACGGCTTAGGCCCTTATCGCCCCAGCCGTCGTACTCACGGTCGACGGCTGCAAGTTGCGCCGCGAGTCGCCTTAGCTGTGACTGAAGCTGCACCAAATCGGTGGATGCGAATCCACTCCACATCGTAGCGTAAACGTCATCCGCCTCCCGACGCAGTCGCTTCAAGATGACGCTCGCTTCGGGACGAAGCCTAATGAGCCACACCCTGCGATCGCTGGGTGACGGCTCACGTTTAACGAGGTCCAGCTTTTCCAGGTCGTCAATCGCCTGGCCTACGCTGGCGCGTTCAAGTTCGAGCAGACGCGCCAATTCAGTTTGATTTATCCCGTTGTTGCGCTGCAAATGAACCAAAAGCCTCCATTTGGTTCGCGACAGCCCGGCAGATTGCATTCGATTGTCAAAAGTCCGACGCAGGCCTCGCGAGATCTCCTCCATCGCGAACGCAATGTCGTCCTTAATCGGAGCATCTAGCGTCATGACTGGCTCGTGTCGTATATCATAGCTTATTGTATGGCATCTTACACTAATCTTACATACAATCGCCGTCAACCGTGACTTTTAAGTTGTGTGCTTCGATATCTAGGGACAACTCGATGAGTGATGCGAAGTCATCTGCACTTTCGGTAGAAGCAATGGTGCAATTGTTTGCGCAGCACGTTCCGCATGGACGCGACCTCGGGATGCGCATTGACGACCCTGCGCCCGACGGCCGCACCCGAATGCGCCTTGCAGCGCAACCGTTCCTTGCCACCGATCCGGCAGGAACTTTCTTTTTTCCCGGTGTGATGTTCAGTCTTGCGGACTCCGCATGTGGCCTCGCGGTATTTCGCGCGCTGGGGTACTTCGTACCCATTGCAACGCTTGATATGCGTATCGACCATCTGGCACCCGCCACAATGGACGGCGACCTAATAGCTATGGCCGAGTGCTACCGACTCACTAAATCGATTGCCTTTGTTCGTTGCGAGTTGTTGAGCGGCCCGCATCAAAGGCTGGCTGCCGTCGTGATGGGCACGTTCATGCTCTCGTCTGCGTCGACGAAGGTCCCCGACCATGAGAGCGTTCTCGCCAATCGAGCGGCCCAGAAATGACAGAGAAAAGCAAAAGAGTCGCGTCTGTAGTTTCGACAATGCCCTATGCTCGGCATCTCGGCATCGGCGTTGTTGTCGCAAACGGTGGCGCGGACTCCATCGTGTTTCAGCTGCCATTCGAGGCGCGATTGGTCGGGAATGTGACGTTACCGGCGTATCATGGCGGTGTTGTCGCAACTTTCATGCAGGTGGCCGCACTGACGACGGTCTATGATCTTATAACTGAGGATCGGCTGCCGAAGCTCGTGAACTTTTCTATTGATTACCTGAGCTCCGCTGGTCCTTTAGACCTTTACGCCAGGTGCGAAGTGCATCGGGTTGGCAGGCGGATTGCAACCGTCGGCATTCGTTGCTGGCAGAATGATCCAGAAGTTCCGGTCGCGTTAAGTCGGGCCCATGTATTTATTGGACCCCAGGCCTGATAGGAAAATGTTAGTGTGGATTGGACGATCAGATTGGAACCACTCACCAGGGACGGAGGTTTGTGCATTGACCACACTACTCCCAATCAGACCGAGAATCGATCTCGTGGTAGTATAGCTAGGAGCACAGCAACTCGTGTGCCTCCATTGAACGAGGGATACGGAACGCAGCGGTGCAGTTTGCGACGACAACAATGCCGCGGCGGATGCCTTGTAAGAGGGAGTCATCGCTTCGCGAGTTTCGCGCGTCATCTCCAGTTGTCGCGGTCCGTCAGCTTTGAAGGAGCCAGACATGAATGAAATTGCTGATCGGGCTAAGATGATAATCGCTACGCATCTCGAAATACCCGCGGAAAAGGTCACGGAGCTAGTCAGCTTTTTCGACCTTGGCGTTGACAGTCTCGATGGACTAGAGCTTGTACTGGCATTCGAAGACGAATTTGGCTGTGAAATTCCCGACGAGGTGGCAGAAGCATTTCGCACTCCAGGTGATGTCGTGAGCTACCTTGAGAAGAATGCAAAACATTGATTTGGTTAGCGGCCGGTCCCTGTTGGCAGCTCGACAGAAACTCCCGGTGCGTCGCGCGCAGCGCGCCCTTGAATTAGGGACGGTTGAGCCAACCCGATACGACTCGAGCACCAGCGCTTCAATCTGTCCCAGCAACCGCCGCGTTCCTGCAGCGGCGCGGTATCGAAACTACTTCGGTTCCCCAGCCGTGGAAGGCGCAACAGCCGCCGCAGCCTTCCGTTCCACGCCGCGCGTCACCAGACGGAAAGACAGCGGCACGAAGATGATCGCGAGGGCCGTGGCCGCGATCATGCCGCCTATCACGCCGGTGCCGATAGAATGGCGGCTGGCCGAGCCAGCGCCTGTGCTGATCGCCAACGGCAAGACGCCCAAGATGAACGCCAGCGAGGTCATGACGATAGGCCGGAATCTAAGCCGGGCCGCTTCGAGCGCGGCATCGGAGACGGACAGGCCCTCGCGATGGCGTTGGGCGGCAAATTCCACGATCAGGATCGCATTTTTCGCGGCGAGGCCTATCAGCGTGACGAGGCCGATCTGGAAATAGATATCGTTCTCGATGCCGCGCAGCCAGATCGCGACGATTGCGCCGAACAGAGCGAACGGCACGGCGGTGAGCACCGCCAGTGGGAGCGACCAGCGCTCGTACTGTGCAGCAAGAATGAGGAACTCCATCAGCAATCCGAACAGAAAACCCTGATAACCTGTCCCTGTGGTGGACAGCTCCTGGTAAGCCGAGCCTGTCCAGCCGATGGAATAGTCGGTGCCGAGCGTGCTGCTGACGACCTCCTGCATCGCGACAAGCGACTGGCCCGAGGAATATCCCGGCGCCGGGTTGCCGAGGATCTTGGCAGCAGGGAAGATATTGAAGCGGTCGACGGTATCCGGACCGACTACACGTTCGACGCTCACCAGCGCGTTCAGCGGAATCATCGCACCGGTCTCGGCGCGCACATAGATGAATCGAAGATCCTTCGGGGAGGACCGAAAATCCGATTCCGACGACAGGCTGACGCGGTAAGTCCGTCCGAACAGGCTGAAGTCGTTGACATACAGGCTGCCGAAGCCGCTCTGCATCGAGTCGAATATGGTGTTGATGGGTACACCAAGGGTCTTGGCCTTGCCGCGGTCGATATTGATCCTGTATTGCGGGATGGAGGTAGAAAACTGCGTGCTGACGCCGCGCAACTCCGGCCGCTTGGCGGCCTCTGTAACCACCTTCCTGGCCGCCTCGGCCAGCGCTTCGAGTGACGCGCCAGACCGGTTCTGCAGAAATAGTTCAAAGCCACCGGTGGTCCTGATGCCCTGGATCGGCGGAAGATTGAAGCCGATCACGACGCCGTCCCGGAACAAGCCGTTGAGCTTCGACAGCCCGGGCGCGATTTCTTGCGCGTCCTCGCCGGCCCTGGTTCGTTCAGCCCAGTCCTTCAGCGTAATAAACGAAACGCCGGCGTTGGTCTTCTGCGCACGGGAGAGAATATCGAAACCGTAAAGCGATACGACGCCTTGCACGGTCGGCATCTTGGCGATGGCGTCCGATGTGACGGCGGCTACCGCACGTGTGCGGCTGCTCGCAGCCGCAGCGGGCAACTGCGTCACCATCAGCACATAACCTTGGTCTTCCTGCGGTACGAGACTGCCTGGACTTTCGTGAACAAGTACCCCGTCGCGCCGAGCATTGCAGCGACAAGGACCACCGAGATGAAAGTCCGTTTCAAGAAACACTCCACCACACCGGTGTAGCGGAAGGTAAGCCACGCGAAGCCACGGTTCAATACACGAAACAAACTTGCGGGTTCCTTATGCTCCTGCTCCAACAGCAACGCCGCGAGCGCGGGCGTCAGCGCGACGATGCCTGCAATCACCACCGATACGGCGATTGTTACCGCAAATTGCCGGTACAATTCGCCGGCTAGTCCGCCAAGGAACGACACCGGAATGAACACCGCGCACAGCGTGAGCACGATGGCGACTACCGGCCCGCTGACTTCCTGCATCGCCTGAGTGGCGGCCTCGCGCGCCGGCTTGTGCTGCGTGCGCATGATGCGCTCGATGTTTTCCAGCACCACGTGGCGTCATCGACGACGATGCCGATGGCAAGCACAAGTCCGAACAGCGTAAGGAGATTGATGGAGAATCCCAGCAGATACATCCCGGCGAACGTGCCGATAAGCGAAACCGGCACCGCGATCACGGGGATAATGGTCGCCCGTACACTTTGCAGGAACAGGAACACCACCAGCACGACGAGAGTGATCGCCTCGATGAAAGTCTTGATGACTTCTTCGATCGAGACTTCGACGAAACGCGTGGTATTGAACGGACTCTTGTATTCAAGACCTTCGGGAAACCGGGTCCGCAGGCGGTCCATGGTCGCCCTGACGCTCTTGGCAACATCGAGCGCATTGGCACCCGGCTGCAGATAGATCCCTATGGGAACGGTCGGCGCGCCGTTATAGGTCGCGGAGAAACTATAGTTCAGCGCGCCAAGCTCCACACGGGCGACGTCCTTGATACGAAGCGCGCCGCCGAATTCGTCGGAACGGATGATGATCTCCTCGAATTCGCGGGGATCGGTGAATCGGCCCTGGGTCGTCACCGAATATGTGAATGTCGCCGCATTCTTCTGCGGCTCCTCGCCGAAGCGTCCGGCCGCGAACTGCGCGTTCTGCTCGCGGATAGCGGCAGCGACATCTCCCGTCGTCAGGTTGTACTGGGCGAGCTTGTCGGGCCGCAGCCAGATCCGCATCGAATAGTCGGACGCGCCAAATAGCGACGCGTCACCAACGCCGGGCGTGTGGCGCAACTCGTCGATCACGTTGATGAGAGCGTAGTTGCCAATGAAGATCGTATCGTAGCGCCCGTTCGATGACGACATCGTCAAGAGCTGAAGGATCGCCGTCGACCGCTTTTGTACGACGACGCCCTGGCGCTGTACCTCGGAGGGCAGAAGGGGCGTGGTTGGTGCCGATGGCAAAGGTCACAAAAATGCTCAGCGTGCCGGAGCCGGTCGAAGTCGACTGCATGTAGAGCATGTTTTCGACGCCGTTGATCTGCTGTTCGAGCGGTGCCGCCACGGTCTCCGCGATGGTCTGCGAGGATGCCCCTGGATAGTTCGCCGTTACTGTGACTTCGGGCGGGACGATGGCCGGATACTGTGCGATCGGCAGAGCGCGCATGACGACGAAGCCGGCGAGCACGATAATGATGGAAATGACCGCGGAGAAGACCGGCCGATCGATGAAGAATTTCGAGAACATTATTTTGGGCCTGGCTTGTCGGACGCTGCGGAGGACTTGTCGAGCGCGGGAGCCTTTTCAGTTGAGGGTGCTTTGGCCTCTCCCGGCTTCGCGCTGTCACCCTTGGCGACGAACGGTACCGGCTTGACTTGGGCGCCGGGACGGATGCGCATCACGCCATCGACCACGATCTTTTCGCCGGCGTTTAAGCCTTCTTTCACCAACCAGCCTCCCTTTACCTCGCGGTCGAGTTTGACGGGGCGCGCGGCGACGCCGTTGTTGGTCGAGTTGACGACATAGACGAATGCGCCCTGGGGGCCCTGTGATACCGCCTGCTGCGGAACGACGAAAACGTTCGGAAGAGAGATGCCGCTCAGCAGGATCCGCACAAACTGGTTAGGCAGCAGGGCGCCGTCGGCATTCGGAAAGACCGAGCGGATCTGGAGGGTGCCGGTGCGCGCGTCGACCAAGGAGGACGAGACATTCAGTTTGCCTTTGACCGGATAGGCGGTGCCGTCACCGTAACGGATCGATACCTCGACGTCGTCCTCGGTAAGCGGCTTGTCGCGCGCCTGGTTGATGTTGCGCAATTCGACGAATTCAGCTTCGCTGATTGAGAAATTCACATAGGCCGGATCAAGCTGTGTGATCGTCGTGAGGACCGTCTGCTGCGCCAGTGCAAGCGAGCCCTCCGGAGGCGAAACCAGACTGGTCGGCCCCGACACGGGCGCGGCGATCGTGGTGTGTTCCATGTTCAGCTTGGCATTGTTGATGTCGGCCTTCGTCGCCATGATCGCAGCACGCGACTGGTCGCGCGCGGCGCGGACGTCCTCGAGCTGTTTGGCCGTTGCGACCTGCCTCCTCGCCAGTTCGTCGATCCGGTTGAAATTCTCCTCGGCCTGAACCGAGCTCGCCTCGGCCTGCGCCAGTTGCGCATTGGCTCGGTCGAGCACAGCTTGGTAGGAGCGCGGGTCGATGCGGAAGAGCACGTCGCCATGCTTGACCTTGGATCCCTCGACGTATTCTCGCTTCAGGATGGTGCCGCTGATCTTCGCCTGCCTTCTCTTATGAGAGCGAAATTTGATGGCTTAGATGCATTCGCGTCTCACGCCTCTGACCGCCAAGGCGAGCATGCATGATCCCTGTCAGGCGCCGACGTTCGTGCAATTTGTACCATAACCCCATCAAATAGGATGCTTGGAAGCGGCGAAGCGGTGCTCCGAAAAGACAGGCGTCGATGGAGCCTATTTCTCTTGTTCCCGCTGGTTTTCCGTTTGTAGATGGATGCCGCTGTCTCTGCTCTCTGGAGTGATCGGCTCTAAATAGCTTTCATGGATACTTTGGATAGTTTTGTACCCGTCAAACCTAACCCGCCAGCTGCTCGGCGAACCCCTTCCGATCAAAATACCCTGGCGGTTATCATATTTTGGGTGTCGCGCCCGACCCAGCGGGCTCATTTGCACTCGGTCGCCAGCCGAAAGTGAGCGCTCGACGTCTTGTTGATCCAAAATTCGGCTTGTCGCGTTCAATGAACTTCCGTGCTGAACTGCAGGGTACTTTGTCAGCAATCGTTGCAGGGACGCGTTGTGTGGTTTGCTCACTCGTTCACTCTCTCGCCGCTGCGTAATCGGTTGTCGCCGCACGCGGAGCGCTTCGCAGAAGCAGCAGCAAGGGAATAGCCGCGAGAGAGAGGATCATCATCAGTTTGAAATCGTTCATGTAGCTGATGATCGCGGCCTGCTTTTGTATTACGAGATCCAATGCTGCCCTGCCGCTTGCCGTCCACGGACTCAGCATTTTCTGCACGACGGCGTCGTCGAACGCACGATTGACGGCGGTGACATGACTCCCGATGATCGCATGATTGATCTGGTTGTTTCTGATCAGCAGGTAAGCGACGATCGATATTCCGACGCTCGAGCCGACGTTGCGCGAAAGATTGTAGAGGCCGGTCGCGTCCGAGCGATGCTCCGGTGCGAGCGTGGCAAACGTTACCGTGGTCAGCGGCACAAATAAAAATCCCAATCCCGCTCCTTGGACGAAGCCGGTCACGGCGATAGTCCCCTGCGAAACGTCGGGCGTCCAGCCCGTCATGTCATACATAGCCCACGCGGTCAGCAGCAGCCCAGTCATGAGCAGAAGTCTTGTATCAACCTTGCCGATCAGGCGGCCGACCAGGAACATGCAGACCATGGTGCCAAGTCCCCGTGGCCCCATGACGAGTCCGGCGGTCACCACGGGGTAGCCCATCAGTGTCTGCAGGTAGGGCGTCATCAAAGCCATCGATGCCAGATAGGTGACGCCGACGATAAAGATGAAGAACATCCCGACCGAGAAATTGCGGTCGAGAAACAGTTTTGGATTTACGAAGGGGCGCTCCGCTGTGAAGGTGTGCACAAGAAATATATAGAATGCCGACGCGGCGACAACCGCTTCGATCAGAATCTCGAACGACGAGAACCAGTCAAGCTGCGCCCCCCGATCGAGAAACACCTGCATAGCCGCGATCGCGACGCTGAGGCTTCCAAATCCCAGCCAATCCAGCTTTGCCTTGGCTATGACCTTGGTCTCTCTCATGTAGAGCGATATCCCCGCGAACGCGAGGGCGCCAATCGGCACATTGATATAGAATACCCATCGCCACGAGAAGTGATCCGTCAACCATCCGCCGATCACCGGCCCCAGCACCGGCCCAACCATCACCGAGACGCCGAACAGTGCCATCGCCGAGCCGCGCTCCTCCGGTGTGTAGATGTCCAGCAGAACCGATTGCGCGATTGGAACGAGGGCCGCTCCGAACATCCCCTGCAGCAGGCGAAATGCAACGAGTTGGAACAGGGATTGTGCAATTCCACATAGTACAGACGCAACGGTGAAGCCGGTGATCGCCACCAACAAAACGCGCTTGCGTCCAAAGCGGTTGGCGAAAAACCCTGAGGGCGGGGTCATTATTGCCGCGGCCACGATATAGGACGTCAGCACCCAATTGATCTGATCAGCACTCGCCGAGACGCTGCCCTGCATGTAAGGAAGCGCGACATTGGCAATCGTCGTGTCCAGCGCTTGCATGATGACGGCAAGGATGATGCACGCGGTGATCGCCGCTCGGTTCGGGGTCTGCTGGGTCGCTGCATTACCACCACTCACGTCAGGCTCCCGGCCCGCCGAACAGCGCTTTCAGAAAGTGTGGGAATCCCCGCGGACGTCCGGTGTCTATGCTCAATCCCACGCTCATGCCGACGCGCAGCGGGGGATTATCTGGCACCTTCTCGACACGAACACGCATCGGAATGCGCTGTACTACTTTGACCCAGTTGCCGCTGCTATTTTCCGCAGGCAGGAGCGAAAAGCTCGATGCCGATGCCGGGCTTATGCTCTCGACGGTGCCAGTCCATTGGTAGCCAGGATAAGAGTCAACCTCGATCACCGCAGGCTGCCCCGGCTTGACGTAAGTCAATTCGGTTTCTTTCGGGCTGGACTGAACCCAGACATGATCCGACGAGATGATATTGAAGGCCGTCGTCGCCGCAGCAAGATACTGCCCCGGCTGCAGCGACGGCACGTTGGTCACGGTGCCGGCAAACGGAGCCCGCACGATCGTGTGGGAAAGCTGCCGCGCGGCCTCGTCGCGCGAAGCAAGCGAATCTTTGTAGCGGGGATGATCCTCGACCGGCGCATCCGGATTGCCGTTGAGGTTGGCCGCGACGCCGGCAAGCTGCTGCGTCAGCGACGCAAGCTTTTGCTGCGCCCCCTGCAGCGTGTTGCGGACCGCGTCGAAGGATGCCTGCGGAGTGAAGTTGTTGGCGATCAGCTGCTGCTGCCGCTTGAAATTCACGGCGTTGAAATCGACATCGGTCTTTGCTTGTTCGACCTGCGTCTGCATGTTGCGGTAGCTTGCCTGCAGCGCGAGGAGATCGTTGCGCGTATTACCAAGCTGCGCTTCGGCCCGCTGTAGCGACAGTTGAAACGGCAGATCTTCGAGCTTGAACAATATGTCGCCCTTGGCAACCGTCTGATTGTCCTTAACCAGCACCTCGCGAACGATGCCGGAAACGTCGGTAGACAATCCGACCATGTCAGCCTGGACATAGGCGTTGTCCGTCGACATCACCGCGCCACCCGTGACGTAAAAGTAGCCGCCGACGACCAGCGCCACCGGCAACAGGGCAAACATCAGCGGTCGCCGCAGCGATTTCTTCGGCTTCGTGGGCCTGGCCGCCGCAGGCGCCTGTTCAGGTCCATCGGATGGTCTTGCCTCCGGCTTGCCGTCGTCAGGACGGGCTTTGGATTCCGATCGGGTAGCGACGGTGCCCGGCCTATCGCTACTCTCCGGCATGCGTCGAGTTAGACGCCGGATGTTATCGTCGGTACCGGTGCCATCCATTTCGTCCGGACTGCTGACCCCGGGAGCTTCACTTGAATTAGCCATGGCTTTTTCTTGTCTGGCCTGCGACCGGCGCTTCACACGCGCGGGTCAGGTTTGCCTTCAACTTTTGCAACGTGTTCAACAGGTGCGTGGTGTCCGCTTCGGATACTCCGGCGAGCGCCTCGCCGCGCGTCTTATCGCCGACATTACGCACCTGCGTGAGCACAGGGCGGGCGGCCGGCGTGAGACGCAGAATCCAGGCTCGGCGATCGGCAGGATCCGGCTGCCTTTCGACCAGTCCCTGCGTTTCGAGCTTGTCGACGATGCGGCCCAGCGTGACCGCCTCCACCTCAAGCAAGTCGGCCAGTCCGGTCTGGTTGATCCCCTCGTTCTGGGCCAGGTAGGCCAGCACCTGCCATTGAGACCTGGTCAGGCCAGAGCCGCGCGCATTCTGCTCAAATCGACGACGCAACAGCCGCGCAACGTCATGCACGAGGAAACCAAGTGTCGGCGAATTAGGTTCCATTTGCATCCCGTTAGTAAGCTTGCGTCCGATTAATAAGCATACTTATTATAAGCATGGCTTAGGATGAGGTCAAGGCAAGTGAACCCAGCTCAACTTCTCCTTTGGGGGCGCCAATTCGGGTCGCTTTGTTCTCATATTGATCAGGAAACCCCGCTGTGAAGCCATTCAACCTTTCGGACTGGGCGCTCCAGCATCGTTCGCTTGTCTGGTATTTCATGATCACCTTCATGGCGGCCGGGCTGTTTTCGTACCTGAAACTCGGGCGCGAGGAAGATCCGGACTTCACCATCAAGACGATGGTGATCCACACGAAATGGCCGGGCGCGTCCGCTCAGGAAGTCACGCGCCAGGTCACCGATCGGATCGAAAAGAAGCACGAGGAGCTGGAGTCGCTCGACTACACGCGTAGCGTCACGACCGCGGGGCAAACCACGATTTTCGTGAACCTTCGCGCCACCACAAAGGCGCGCGACGTCGAGCCGACCCGGGTGCGCGTGCGCAATATGATCGGCGACATCAAGGGCGATTTCCCGCAAGGCGTCGTGGGGCCTACGTTCAATGACCGGTTTGGCGACGTCTACGGCAATCTTTATGCATTCACGAGCGACGGCCTGACGCAACGGCAGTTGCGCGACCGCGTGGAGGAGGTTCGTTCCAAGGTTCTGACCGTTCCGAATGTCGGCCGGGTTGATACCGTTGGCGCGCAGGATGAGGTCATCTACTTGGAGTTTTCCACGCGCAAGGTCGCGGCGCTGGGGCTGGACCAGCGCTCGATCCTTGCTTCGCTTCAGGCCCAGAACGCGATTTCGCCTTCCGGCGTGCTGCAGGCAGGCCCGGAGCGGATCAGCGTGCGGGTCAATGGGCAGTTCACGTCGGAGGAGAGCCTCAAAGCGGGTCAATCTCAGGGTCAACGACCGCTTCTTTCCGCTCACCGACGTTGCGACCATTACCCGCGGTTATACCGATCCGCCGACCTCGCTATTTCGTTTCAAAGGCGAGCCGGCGATCAGCCTCACCATCGGCATGAAAGCGGGCGCAAACCTGTTGGACTTCGGCGCGGCCTTGAAGCAGGAAATGGCCAGGATCATCACCGACCTGCCCATCGGGGTCGATGTTCATCTCGTGTCGGATCAGCCGCTAGTGGTGGATCACGCCGTGTCCGGTTTCACGCGCGCGCTGTTCGAAGCCATCGCCATTGTTCTCGCCATCAGCTTCATCAGCTTGGGAGTGCGCGCCGGCCTCGTCGTAGCGATCTGGATTCCGCTGGTGCTCGCGATCACCTTCTTTGTCATGGCCTATGCCGGGATCTCCCTGCAGCGCATTTCGCTCGGCGCCCTGATCATCGCCCTCGGTCTGCTCGTCGACGACGCGATGATCGCGGTCGAGATGATGGTCGCACGGCTGGAAGTCGGAGATACACTCCGGAAGGCTGCAACCCACGTCTATACATCGACGGCATTTCCGATGCTGACGAGGACGCTGGTGACAGTCGTCGGCTTCATTCCGATCGGCCTCAACAACAGCGCTGCCGGCGAGTTCACGTTCACGCTGTTCGTCGTCATCGCCGTTTCGCTGGTGGTTTCCTGGATCGTCGCGGTGCTGTTCACGCCCTTGCTTGGCGTGACGATTCTTCCGGAGACGATGAAGAACACCCACGAGACCAAGGGCTGGTTCGCCGCTGGCTTCTCGAGCCTTCTGGGCGTCAGCATGCGCTGGCGCTGGACGGTCATCGCGATCACCCTTGCTGTCTTTGCGCTGTCGATCGTCGGCATGGGCTTTGTCCAGCAGCATTTTTTTTCCTCGTCGGATCGCGACGAACTCATCGTTGACTGGAATCTGCCGCAAAACAGTTCGATCGCCGAAACCAGCGCGCAGATGGCTCGTTTCGAGCGGGAAGCGCTCAAGGGCAATGACAGCATTGATCATTGGTCGACCTATGTGGGGCAGGGCGCGCTGCGTTTCGTCCTCTCATTCGACGTGCAGCCGGCGGACATTTCGTTCGGTCAGATAATCATCGTGACCAAGGGCCTTGAGGTGCGCGATCGCGTGAAGAGCGAGCTTCAAGCCTATCTGAAGAAGACGTTCCCCGGCACCGACGCCTTCGTGAAACTGCTCGATATCGGACCGCCCGTCGGCCGTCCGATCCAGTATCGCGTGAGCGGGCCCGATATCGTCAAGGTGCGCGAGTTCTCCCAGCAGCTTGCAGGAATCATCAGCACCAACATGCATCTCAGCGACGTCGTCTTCGACTGGATGGAGCCCGAACGGGTCGTCAAGGTCGATGTGCTGCAGGACAAAGCCCGCCAGCTGGGGGTGACTACCGAAGACATCGCCTCGACATTGAACGGCGTGGTCGCCGGAGCCTCGATCACCCAGGTCCGCGACGACATCTACCTTGTCAAAGTGATCGGGCGTGCGAACGCTTCGGAACGTGGCTCGATCGAGACGCTGCGCAATCTTCAGCTGCCGGGCGCAAGCGGCCAATCCGTCCCGCTCGCAGCCATCGCTTCATTCCGCTACGAGCTCGAACAGCCGACGATCTGGCGCCGCTCGCGCTCGCCGACAATCACGTTGAAGGCTGGAATTCTTGACAGCGTTCAGCCGGCGACCGTGGTCGACCAACTCAAGCCGCAAATTGGAATATTCGGATCCAGGCTCCCCGTAGGCTATTCGGTCGCGGTGGGGGGCACCGTCGAGGAAAGCGGCAAAGCCCAGGCGCCGATCCTCGCGGTCGTTCCGCTGATGCTGTTTGGCATGGCGACGATCCTGATGCTCCAGTTGCAGAGCTTCCATCGGCTGTTCCTGGTCTTCGCGGTTGCGCCACTTGCCCTGATTGGCGTGGTCGCCGTGCTGCTGCCGAGCGGTGCTCCGCTTGGTTTCGTCGCTATTCTAGGGGTACTGGCTCTGATCGGCATCCTTATCCGCAACTCGGTGATCCTGATCGTGCAGATTGAGCAACTGCGGGCCGAAGGAAGACTCGCATGCGCCCGATCATTCTGACAGCCGCGGCGGCGAGCCTGGCGCTGATTCCGATTGCCCGGGAGGTTTTCTGGGGGCCGATGGCTTACGCCATGATGGGCGGCATCATCGTCGGAACCTTGCTGACGCTGCTGTTTCTGCCTGCGCTCTATGTGACGTGGTTTCGGATTAACATAGATCCCGACAAGCAGCCAAAGACAGACGGACCACACGCGTGAACGACAAGCGATTGCGAGCGGTTGTTATGCGTTCGAAGAACTTTGTCGGCTAAATGGAGATCATGGCGGTTCTCTACCGCGCGGCCGGGATCGAGATCGTTTGGCCGGAGCTTCCAGTACTGGTCAGCCATCGGGATCGCGTATTTCATGGTATCGCTGCTGCGCTTCCGAAAAGTGCTGCTGACGCAGTCGCGTCGCCGCAATTGCTCCGGGCCCAATCCAAAAGAGGAACTTTCATGACACTGCGGCAGGTCGATTTTCTCGCTTCTATCGAAATTGGTGTTATTTGCCGGAATGCTTTTGCTCGCATTCATGAACCGTTTTTGGCTCGTCCCGTCCATGACCAGGGCTTGCGCGGATGATCGTATTGAACGCGGCGCCCATTGAGCTCGATCAATGTGCGGACTGGTGGGAGGCTATCTAGATCAACATTACGATTAATATTACGATGCCGATCGTGGCGAGCCCACGGTCGGCACGCTTAGTGGCGCGAGGGGGATTTTTCAATGCCATTCA
>JAJYAH010000603.1:0-3634 GCA_021779635.1 Pseudomonadota bacterium
CTTCGCCATGCTGCTCGCCGCCGTCGGTCTCGTCATCATCGCGCTGTCACGGAGCGCCGCCGCGACCCCCTTCGGGATCGACCTGGTGCTGCTCGCCGCCGCGAGTTGGGCGGGGTCGAACCTGGTAGTCAAGCACGCCGGCGCGCCGGGCATGAACATGGTGGCCTACATCGTCTGGTCGAGCCTGTTCTCCGCGCCAGTGCTGCTGGGCCTTGCGCTCGCCACCGAGGGCGGCACGACGGCCCTGCATGCCATCACCCACGCCGATGCCCCGGCCTGGCTCGCGCTCGTGTGGCAGTCGGCCGCCAACACCCTGTTCGGATATTCCGCCTGGGCCTGGCTGCTGACGCGCTATCCGGCCGCGACCATCACGCCGGTGGCGTTGCTCATCCCCGTGTTCGGCTTAGGCGCGTCCGCGGTGGCGCTCGGTGAGCCCCTGCCTCTCTGGAAGGTCATTGCGGTCCTCCTGGTCCTGGCCGGCCTTGCCGTGAATCTTCTCTGGCCACGCTGGCAACGCGGGCGCGGCGGGATGTGATGACGGTCATCGGTCTATGCCGGGTGGTCATGCTGCCCGCGATGTGCGTCGCGAGCAGCGTCGCGCAAGCGGGAGAGCCGGATCGAGGCGTGCCGGGACGCTGGGCCGCCTCGAGAGCGGAGATTTCACGTCCCCTTGAATACCTTATGCCTACGATCCGGCGCCGCAAGGCGCGCTGGGCGCCTCTCGGAAAGGTCGTTTATCCTTCCTATCCGCTCCTTCCTATCCGCCGCTCGGCCTGAACGCGAGCCATCCACATGCGGGTGCTTTTCAGCGACTTCATCTCCGCGGGAAGCGCAGCGATGATCGAGGCGGCCTGGTTCAGCAATTCGCTGCGACGTCCGCCATCTGCAAGGGCCAGGGCATAGAGAGCACTGGCATAATCCAGTCGCTGATGGGCATCGTCGTGGTTGCGCGCGAATCGGGCACGTTGCCATTCGACGATGGGATATACCAGCTCGCGAGCTTCGGCAGTCCGACCGAGCCGCGCTATGGCGATGCTCTTCAAGACGACCAATGTCGCGTGGTGGTTGTGGGATATCCAGTCATCACCTTTGGCCGCGACTGGCTCCGCCGCGGCGGCCGCGGACTTCGCCGCCTCGAAGTCCCCCAGCATGATCTCGGCATTCGCGATGGTCGTCGCTGCGATGCTCGGGCACGGTATGATGGCGTCGGCATGTCCGTACGGATCTTTCCAGGTCAGACTGCTCTTGAGTGCCGGTTGAGCCAGTGCGACCGCCTGTTTGAAATTGCCATTGAACAAGGCGATGCGAGCCTGCGCATTGGTCAAAGAACACATGGCTTCGGCGGGCTTGTAGCTGTCGGTACCGAGTGCCGCCTGCGCCTGGGCCAGTACGGGCGCGGCCTCTTCGAGCACCGCCGTAGCTGCATCGTGCTCGCCTAAGTCTGCGGCGATGCGCGCAATACCCGCGTAACGAGACACGACCACATCGACGTGATTGGCGGCAGCTTGCCCGTCCGCAAGCAAGATCTGTTGACTTTGCTCGAAACCCACGAGGGCGTCTCGCGGTCGGCCCAGTTCCTCGTATTCGGAGGCGAGAACGTTGGCCTCCTGCGCCACCAACTGGCGGGTGTCAACGTTCGCCGGATCCAGCCGCAAGAGGAGCAATCCATCCTCGAGAGCGCGCTGTACGAATCGCACCGAATCTCCGATGCGTAGATCTTCATGCGCCGGCGAGGAGGCAAGCAGATTGAGCCCGGAGCGAGCCTGCAGGGCAACGATGTGCCCGGGACGCTGGGCGAGGACATCGTTGGCCATCTGCATGCCTTGCTCCGAGACCCCTTTCAATTCGGCGATCTTGCCCTCGCGCCACAACTCGCGTGCCTCATATTTGAGGGCGTTGGCGTAGTCTGCGCTGGCCGGCAAATCGGTCAGTTGCAGGGCACCGATGCTCTCGAGCGCTCGTTTGGCTCGCGCGATGAGCGCGAGGGCTTTGTCGCCGCTCTCGTATGTGCCGACGCTCAAGGCAACTTCGCCATAGGCGCGTCGAACCGCCACGGAGGCATTTGGGGCGTCGGCGTACGGGCGCAACAGTGCTTCAGCGCGTGCGTTGTAATCCATGGTCTGTGGCGACTTGAGACCGAATCGATCGTTTACATCCGCCAGCGCCGCCAGACCCACGCCCAGCGCGATCGCGGACTCCTCGCTGGTATCGCCTTTCTCTCGCATCTGCTCGAGCGTCTCGACTGCACTCGTCAAGCTGGTGCGGGCGCCGTTGAGATCGAAAGCTTGTTGCTGGGCAATTCCATAATGGACCCGCGCGAGGGCTGCACTGCGCTCCGTGTCGGTGTTCTGCAAGCTGGCCGGCAAAGAATCGTAGTACTGCGTCTCGCGCTCGCCGAGTTGCTTGATCAGACCCAGCGTCCCGAATCCGGCGAGCTCCACCGCGAAGTCGTCATTCAGATAGCCCAACAGGTGTTCCGCGTGGCTGCGGGCGGTCTCCGCGGCGGCACGGCTCTGCTGTGCGGCCAGCTCGGCGCGGTGTGCGCGGCGCATGCCGACGAATGCGAAGGCGAGGGCAATGCCGGCCAGCACGGCCAGCGCTGCGCACCCTGCTGCGATCCGCCGCGCACGCTTGAGCGCCGTGCGCGCCGCGAGCTCGCGGTCGCGCTGCTCGGCCAGCAATCGTTCCGTGTGGTCCCTCGCTTCGCGTTCGTGCCGCAGGTCGCGGCTCGCCTTGACCACCGCGCACAGGACGTCATGCGTGAGTTCCACGCGCCGCACATCGAGACGCTCCTCGATGCGCAGTAGCCGTCGATTGACCAGCAGCGCCAACGCTCCGGGCGCCGCCCCGGCGGCGCCAAACAACGACACGATGCGTTCCTCCGCGAGGTTTTCGCGATATCCGGAGTCCGTCAACAGATCGTCTTCGATCACGCGGCGCACCGCGGCAGGCTGGTCCGCGAGCGCACGCTCGTAAAATTCCGCCAGAATGGTGGCGTGCGAGCCCGCCAGTAAATCCAGGGAGATTTCGCTGCGGCCTTCGGCGATGCGCTTATCGTTCAATTCTCGGCAAATCAGGCTGAGCAGCGATGGCTCGACTTCTGCGTTCACGATCTCCGCACCGCCGGCGACGAAGCGCACGATGGCCGCCGCCACGTCCTCCGAGATCAGCTTGCCGCCTGGACGGCGCACGGCCTCCAGTGCTTGGCTTCCCGTCATCGGCGCGAGCCGCAAGCGGTTCTGGGTGATGCTCGGCATGGAGCTCTTGAGCCCCTCCAGCGGCGCTAGATAGTCCTCGCGCAGCGAGATCAGCACCCGATAGTCGCCACGCGCGAAGTCGAACTTCTCCGCCGCTGCATCGTCGTGCTCCAGCCGGGCCTCCAATTCTCTGGGCGCTCGATTTTCGACCAGATCTGACAAGTCTTCGATGAAGTGCGCCGCACGCGAGCGTCCAAAATCATCGGTCTGTGCCAGCGTGAAGATCTCCTCGAACTGGTCGAATATCAGCAGCGGGACCAGCGTCTTCCCCGCCTCATCCCGCAGTACATCGTCCCGGTGGTGCAAAAATTCCCATAAGGTTTCCCCCTTGACCGCTACGCCGGCTTGGGTCCACTCCCCAGACGAGCTTGCGGTGG
>JAJYAH010000603.1:3644-4879 GCA_021779635.1 Pseudomonadota bacterium
ATGGCGGCCTTGATCTGATCGGCAGGCTCGGGTGCCTCGCGTCCATAATCGATGCGCACGTAGACAGGGCAGAAGCCTTGACTGCGCAAACGGGGTACCAGGCCGGCGCGTAGAATAGAAGTCTTGCCGAGGCCCGACTGTCCGAACAATATCGTGAGGAGCTTGCGCTGGACGCGGCGTGCGAGTTCGGCCACCTCGCCTTCGCGACCATAGAAATACTCGCGCGTCTCCTCGGTGAAAGACGCGAGACCCAGCCACGGGTTCTTCGCATTGACTGAAGGCGCGCCCGCCCGACCGAGTGCTTGGCTATGAATATCGTTCATTGGCTGCGCGCCGTCATGAAATTCTTGAGTCGTTGCGAAAATTCCGCCGGCACGATCCCGCCGGGCAAGGATTCAAAATGCAGGGCGCGGAAGCGGTCGGGGACTATGGCGTCGCCGGCATTCGTTTCATCGACGGTGATCGGCAGAACGAAAAGCGCGCCGTCCGCCATGTTGCGCAATCGGTCGATCGCATAGCTCCACTCGCGACGGAAGTACGCTTCGGTGCGTCGCTGCGTCGTCGCCGAAATGACTGGGATGAAATAGGAGCAGCGCGCAATGTTTTGACGGATCTTGCGATCGTAGTCATCGCCGGCTTCGAGCCGTTCCATGTCGAACCAGGTGGGGATACCGGCGGCCTCGAGCCCGGCTTTTATCTCGCGCACCGCCCCCAAGTCCTCACGCGCGTAGGAGATGAACACCGCATTGTCGGGCATTTCGCGGGTCGGCGGCAGAAACCGCGCAGGCGTCGGTGCGAGGGCCGTGCCGCGCCGGTTGCGCGCTTGCCAGCGCTCATGCAGATCCTCCACGAACTTGTCAGCCCCCACATAGATGCGCGTACGCACGCTGACCTGCTGCAGAAAGGAAACGAGCCGCTCGTCGGAACTGGAGTGACCATCGGCGAGAACCTCGCCCACATCTCGCGGATCGGACAGGCGCTGGCGCTTGGCCATGCGCAGGAACAGGCGTGCCAGCCAATTCGAGAAATTGCTGCCGATGAATAGCAGATGGTTATGCTCGAGTTCGTGGAATAGCCTTTCCGGCGCCAGATGCTCGTTTTGCAGCGCGCAGATGAACTCGAGCAAGTCTTCGTCCGAAATCACATACGTGGGCGATGCCGATAGCTTGCCGAACAGGTGATAAATGACGGGACGGATCAGCCGATCGCGCTCCGTGGGCAGGTCGGCAACGCGG
>JAJYAH010000604.1 GCA_021779635.1 Pseudomonadota bacterium
AGAGCTTCAGTATTGAAGCCTTGAACTCGGCACATAACCGCACAGGCTTCTCAAGCGGTATCGAACCGCTTGATCGTTATTTTCGCGAGTTGGTGACGCAAGACGTCAAACGCAGGGTGAGCAACTGTTTTGTGGCGCTGGATGCCGCCGGCGTGATCGCCGGTTATTATACCTTTGCGGCCGCGAGCCTGCCGCTTATGGAATTATCAGCTGACGAAAAGCAACGTTTGCCGCGCTATGCGCTTCTGCCCGCTGGACTGATCGGCCGCCTCGCCGTCGATCAAAAATATCAGGGGCAACGGCTCGGCGGCGCCCTCATTATGGATGCTGCCGCACGCGCGGTGCGTGCCGAACCGGCTATATTCGCCCTGATTGTCGATGCCAAGGACGCCTCGGCCGTTGCCTTCTATGAGCGCCACGATTTTCGGCGTTTCGCTAGCAAGCCGGCGTCTCTGTTCTTGCCGATCGCGACTGCACTGCAAGCACTGTCTGCGAAGCACAAAGGAAAGCCTCGAAAATAGCCCTCGCGAGTTTGAAGGAAGAACCATGGACATTTCGCCCATCAAGGCATCATCTCATCGCCACAGCGCGATATTTTACTCCCTTTTCAGAGAAGTTAGCGCCCAACCCCTGAAATTGAATTGCAACTAAATTTCAAATTTTAGGGAACGTCCGCAGTAGAATGTCCCTCGCGGGACGATGGATGAGGTGAGTTCGTACTTCCGCTTGGACCTGCCGTCACACTGACGGCAAGGTCGTCCAAAAGATTGTTCCGCCTCGTCCTCGGATCCCATGATGGAAGGGCCCTGGTGCCGATTCCGGAGAGAAGCACGAGCCCGCGAGCGACATCGACACCGCGGTGGTGGATAGTCTGAAAGTGCTTGACCCCGAATGGCCGATTAGAGAAGCGGAAGTAGATTCAGAGCTTTAGCGTTCGCGATCAGCTGTTGCGGCTTGATGGCCCTGCCCGAGACGTTATTCAAACTCCGAAACCGGAGCCTCGAATCCGCGCTACGACAACGCAGCTAGTTCCAACAAATGTCACATGCATACAACCACGCGTTTAATATTTGGCAACGTTGGTGTCGCCCCGAAGCGGTTTGGGCTTTTTCGAATTCGCCGGTGGTTCCTAAAATAACTCGGATTGAATGTCGTCCGTTCCGGTCATAGTCCGCGTTGGCGCGACTTCGGGCCCTGCCAGCGCCATACCAAACCACGGGTCCGATCCGCGGATTACCCAGTTCAGGTTCAACGCTTCGTTGATGGGCACCCAGACATCATGACCGTTCGCTGTACGGCGACGCAGATGCATGTCGCGGGCCGGCAGATAGTTGCCGTTTCCCCAACGTTGCCACAGCTTTCGGGCGGGCCTGTAAGCGCTCCCCACTTCGGCGCGCGCCAGCACGTGATTGAGATAGGTACGCCGGCGGCGCGAGGCCTGCCAGAGATGGTCGGGCAGTGCCTGCAACGTTTCCAAGAGGCCATCGGCGAAAAAACCACGGCTGTAACGGAACGCGTCGTGACGCCGTTCGACCATGCTGCTGCCATGGATCTTGACACTGGCGAGCATCAGGCTCAGCAGCCAGTATTCGGCCTGATGGCGCTCCAGCTTGACCAGACGACCGCCGGTCTGGACATCCAGGGCGGGCGGTGCCAGCAGGTCGAACAGCGGGCCAATTCTATCTGCCGCAAAGGCCGGTTCTTCCACCACGCGACACAGCGCGATCATCCAGGCGGTGTGGCCGAATTCGTCGGTGGCCGAGACATCGGCGCCGCGCTGCACCAGCACCTCCGCCAGGGCCACGTTGCCGGCCCGCGCCGCCATCATCAGGGGCGTCCAGCCGCTGGGGACGCGGTGGTCGACGCCGTAGAAGTCGCAATCGGCCAGCACCGGTTTAAACGAGCGCTCCGCATAGGGCCGCAACATGCGCTCGCGCTGCGCCTTCATCGTCTTGACAATAGGCTTCTCCGGTGGCGTGAGGCCGCTGAAACGATGATAGGTGTCATCGGTCAGGCCGAAGCCGGTCCTGGGCTTCGGACGTTGCGGCATCAGCGCCACCGCGGCGTGGAACGCCGTCTGGTGCGCCAGGTCCTCGATGAATCTTGGCTGGCCGTGCCACAGCCCGTAATCCAGAAGGGCCTGCTTGAGTTTGGCCGATGGATCGGTCTTGAGAAGCGCGCGCGGCTCCAGTGCACGGATGCCGGCCTCCGACCAGGCCGACCACGGCGTCGGCCTGAATTTTAGAAAGGTTTCGCGGATGGCGCGGGCCTGTTCCTGCTTGCCCTGCAATTCGAGCTTGCGCGCTTCCAGCGCCCACTCCTGTTTCGTCGAGGCTTGCACCGCAGCGGTCGCGGCGCCAGCGGCTTCCTTCAGGTCGAGCAGCGCCAACAGCGGATGGCCAATGTCGGATTCCGTCAGCACCAGTGTCTCGACTGCGCGCGTCATGCCGACATAAAGTGCGTTGACATAGAACTTGTAGATCTCCAGCGACTTGTCGGCCTTGTCGCGGGCCCGGCGGTATTCTAGTTCGTCTCCCGCGATATCGGCTGCGCTGACATCCTTGCTGATTTCCGCAAAGGCGGTTCTGGCAGAGGAAATCAGGTTGAACAGGATGACATGCGGATATTCGAGGCCCTTGACCTCGTGCACGGAAAACACCAGCGGGGTGCGGAAGTGCGCCCGCGCCGCCGCCTTGTCTTCATCGCGCAGCACGATGACGGCGTGATTGACCGACGCGCGCGAGCGCGCGTCGAGATCGCGCAGCGTGGCCTCCTTCGCGGCCAGCAATTGCACCGAGCCGGGCTTCACGGAGGCGCAGGTGACAAGAAAATTGCTCTCCCGGTCGATCGAGCCAAAGCGTGCCTGCTTGATTTTGAGCAGACGGTTGGCGATCTCGGTCACCGCCTTCGTGTTGCGAAAATTGGCCCGCAGCACCGCCATCTTGCCCGATGAGATGTCGTCGCCGCCCTCTCGCCAGAACAACGCGCGCACCGCCGCCCAGGAGAAGAAATTTGGATGGACGATCTGATGGGCGTCGCCGCACAACAGGAAATGCGCTGAATTTTTCAGCGTGGCGAGAATCAGCGCAAGCTGGGCGATGGTGAAGTCCTGCACCTCATCGATCACCACGAAGTCGTAGGTCGGCTCGGCCAAAGGCCGCCACGCCTGCGCCGTGAGGTTAAGATCATAACGCCCGGCCTGCTTCAGCCACGGCACGTAACGGCCGTAAAGCGCATGCACATTCGCCCGTGCGGTGCCGGCCGGGAACAGCGACTGGCGAACGCCGAGCGCCTGGTACTCGTCAAGGCTCAAGGGCGCATTCGGTCTCGCCCCGATGACGCCGCGAAACTCCTCGAACAGCGCGAAACCGTCGGCATCGGGCACGTCGCGCAGCGTCGCGCGGTTGCGATTGAACCAGGGCTCGAAATCGGCCAGCCGCACCTCGCTCCCGGCCGGAACCTGAATGGTTTCCAGAAACTCGCGGTAGCTCAGGAACTCGACTTCCTGGTCTCCGTTCTCATAACCATGCGCACCATAAAGGCCGCGCGCCGACTGGGCGAGATAGGCCGATTGGGTGACATAGAGCACGCGGCCCACGGCCTCTCGCAGCTTGGTCAGGGTCACCGCCGTCTTGCCCGAGCCTGCCGGCCCCAGCACCACGATCGGCGCCGGCGAGTGCCGGACCTCTTCCTGGACGTCGTCAAACACGATGGGCTTGTCGAGTAGCACAAACTGATCGCGCGTCGGATGCAGCCAGGTCAGCCGGATCGGATTGGCGGCGGGTAAATCCTGCACCAGAGCGTCCGCGGAGGCCACATCCCCGGTCTCCTCGACCTTGCCAACATCGACCCGGGCGCCGCGCAAAAATCGGGATTTTTCATAGGCGTGGTTGTCGATGATTTCGAGAAACAGGCAGACCGTCTCGCCGTCGTGGCGGACGAACTGCATGAGCAGCCGGCTCTTGTCGTCCAGTTTGGCCCGCCAGTACAGCGACGGCGCCAGCTTTCTGATCCCTGCGGCGCGAAAATCCTCGCGCGCGATGGCCGCGCGGATCCGCGCCAGCGACTTCTGAAGGCGGTGAGTGTCCAGCCCCTGATAGGTCAAGATTCGCATGTCCAAGCATAGCAAGGAACGCCAAGAGCGGGCTATCAGGGCAGAGCTGGTTTCCAAAGGAAATGTGGTTGGATATGGAGGGTGGCGCGCGGCAAACAACCGCCTTTATGGAGTGGCTTTCGCACATCAACGACGAACTGCCGAAACAGTTCGATCTGTCCCGTTGTGTCTTGCCGGATCCGCCTCGAACGCTTGCTTTCTCTTTGCGGCCCATAGCACGCGCGCCTGTTCGCCGAGCGTATGGCACATCAGGGCTACAACGGTAATCTGCATACAGTATGCCCCCCCAAATTCCGGTCCAAATTTGTATGCAATGAGGGTGCCAAGGTTCAATGTTTAGGCAAATCAGAAACGCCGCTGCCCGCCCAATCACCAGCGCAGCCGCCGCGCGGCGCGGCGAAGCCAGCCCGGCTGGGGATGCCCCGGCAGTCGATAGGGCATCGGCGTCAGGGTCAGCTTGCCTTTGGGCCACGCCCGGCGCTTCAATGCCCGCATGCCCGAATCGCGAATTGATTTCAGCGCTCCCGCAGAGCTTCGAAAATGGCCGTCAGTCAATAAGCAGCGCGTTAGCGCCTCGCTCGGCGCGCGTTCCTATCTGGTCGGTGAAGGTGGTACTCTGGACCAGTGCATCGCGCAGTTTATGCATCTGCCCGAGACGCAACTGAAGTGGACCCCATACCTGGGACCAGGGGACGCCGAAGTTAAGGTGTAATCGCGCCTGCCTTTGTCGTTAGAATCAAGCAGCTTTCTTCCGCTGCGTTTG
>JAJYAH010000605.1 GCA_021779635.1 Pseudomonadota bacterium
GTTGTACGACGGCGGGCAGCCCGACGAACCGATCCGCTTACCTCCAGATTCTCTCCGTCGTGTGCTGGAGATTCTATCCGACGCGGATCTTGGGCCGGAGCCGTTTAGCCCTACGCCAGGGCCGCCCGGACCAAAAGGTGGGTTTCCATCCATGACGTGGACATGCCTGTCAATGAGGCCCGAAAGTGCCGTTTCGTGACTAAGGTCGATGATTTTCGCGCCGGCGCGCTGAGCCGCTGATCGCCAAAGCCCCAACAATTCTCGGAGTGCCTTTTTTTGACGGGCGTCATTCAATAGATGCCGCGCTGTGAATTACTCAAAGAAATGGCCCCAGTCCGAGAAGGGCCGAGGCCGAGTTTCAAATGACGCATGACGTGTGCCGACGGCATGACCGGTCAATTCGCGAGACGAGGGATTTATCCCGGTTAGCACCGAATGCGGACCTGAGCCCGCGCCCGGGTACTGTTGAGAGAGCAGTGGCCTAATCGGCAATGGCTTAATTTGAATTTAGTCGACTCCCGGACACTCGGGAATAAAGCTCCGCCATCATCGCACCGCTGTCCGGCAATCTATCGATGACTGAGAGTCGGGAACGCTCCCGCTGATCCAAGGTGAACAGCCATGCCAAAGAATACACCGCCTCCGATCTGCCCGGAGTGCCGCAAGCCAATGCATTTTATACTGGTCAAAACGGGAGGCCGCAAATTCCGCTGCATAGATTGCGCTGGCAGATGAAAGGCATTGTCGCGATATGCGCAGCAGTCGCTGCGCCTCTGGCGTGCGGATATTGAATTGAACGATGACCGTTACAGCGACGCGAGCGGGCGTACGATGGTGAGTTTGGTAAGAATTCACCCACCTTTTGGAATCCCCCCGATTAGACGCGAGAGGGATATGCTCTAGCCAAACCGATCGCTGCACTAAAGCCGTACCGGGCTACTCGACCGGGTTCATGCCCGGCGCCCTTCTCTACCCTGCTGAGAAATTGATCGTCGTTGCGGGATGATGGCACGCGCCGCATGTAAGCACCTTCACCTCTTCGTTAGCGATGCGGAGCAGAACGCGGTAGCCGTCGAATTTGACCTCACGAATCCAGCACGTCGTGACCGGCCGATGTGAGCACCGGCACGTCATCCCGCATTTCTACCAGTCCCAGGTCGATCAAAGTGCTGAGATTATGGTCACTCACCGGCGACAGCTTCAGCCGCTTCGCTTTGATATCGCGGAGCATCCACCGCAGAGCGATTGTGCGTTCGAGATCTAAGCCGGCAAACGGATTTGGTTTATCGGTCATAGCGCGATGGCGCCACGTCGTTTCGGTATGAAAAAGCCCCGGACAATGCACTGAGATTCAGCCCGAAAATGAGAGGGCAGAGTCGATCACCGAAGCCGATATTCTTTCTGCACCTATATTGAACGAGCTAACTTTGTTCGCCGACTAAAGAATTCTTTATGAATCAAAACTCGTGGAACGGCCAAGACGTGGGGCTGTTCCCCTCTCAACCGCAATGGAGGAGACAGTTATGAAATATAGATCAATAGGAGCTGCCTGCTTGGCAGTGGCACTTGCTGCGGCGTCACCTGTACTGGCTGAGGGCGGACATGGCGGTCGCGGACACGGCGTCCACGGAGGTGGCCACTTTCATGGTGGTCACGCAGGTGGATTTCATGGACGCGGTGCCCACTTCGCTGGCCGTGGTTATCGAGGCGGATACGGCGGGTACCGCAGAGCTTACGGTAGCTACGGCGGATACGACAATGGACCCGGTATTGTAGGCGGCTTAATCGGAGGCTCGCTACTCGGCACCGGTGGAGGATACGGCTATGGAGGTTATGGCGGCTACGGCGGCTATGGTGGATACGGCGGAGATGACGACGACTGACAAGGGATCGCTTTCCGCTCGATGAGCCGCGGAGTAAAAAATGCGACGTCGCAGCTTCATGGTCCACATTCCATCTTGCTAAAAGATTGGTGTGTTGCGCTGACCAGTTGAACCCGCCACCGAAGCGGACATTCACTGAGAGTGAGCAATATTGCTCACTCGTTTTTCTCGGGAGGCGGTACCTTTTCGTCAGACCGCGCTGTTGCAATATGGGCGCATATTTCCGCCAGCGCAGCCAGCGCACCAATCGGACAGTTCGACGTGAAGCCCCTCAGGCATTTTAGGTACACTCGACGACTTCGTACCGGTGTCTTTGTCGTTCCGGAAACGTTGCGCTAAATGGATGTCCCGATCATACTTGACGCTACCGACGACCTCGCTTTGCGAGTCGCCATTCGCCAATCGGAAATCCGCTATCGTCGGCTTTTCGAAGCCGCCCATGATGGCGTTCTGATCCTTGACTCTGTCAGCCGAAAAATAACCGACGCAAATCCATTCATGTGCCATCTGCTCGGGTATCGGCACGAAGAGTTGCTCGGTAAGGAACTGTGGGAATCGGCCTGCTTAAGGACGAGCAGGCGAGTCAGGCCGCGTTTCGAGAGCTGCAAAAGAACGGCCAAGTCCGTTATGAAGATTTGCCACTCAAATCCAAGTCGGGCGACAAGCGGGAGGTTGAAATCGTGGCCAATTGCTACGATGAGGACGGCACGCAAGTCGTCCAGTGCAACGTCCGCGACATCACCGAGCGAAAGCGAACCGAGAGCGCGCTGCGCGCGAGCGAAGAACGCTTCCGCACTCTCTTCGAGCTAGACGATCGATTCCGAGAAACTTGTCATATGGGTGGGATTCAACTGTCGTTTCAAGCTCCTATCTATGCGGTGGGAGGGCTTTGCGACGAAGGATTTAGCGATATGGCGGCGTGGCGACGGGCGATTGAATTGTCGCTCGGAGAAACGGATTTGGAGAAGTTGAGGATGATAGCGCGGTCGCGGACCGAACCTGCGATCCGGGTCGAGCGCGCGCGCATCCTGCTGGGTTATTGGGAAAACTCGTCGTTTTTCGCGGTGGGCCAAGCGCTCGGGCTGCACCATCAGACGGTCCAGCGCTGCGTCGAGCGGGCGGTGGCCGAAGACCCGATGGCCGCATTGGACGATCGCTCTCGTCCCGGCAGGGAGCCTTCGATCACGCTGGAAGCGAAAGCCTGGTTGACATCGCTTTCGTGCCGGAAGGCGAAGGATCTGGGTTATCCGCATGAATTGTGGACGACGCGGCTGCTCGCCCTCCACGCTCGCGAGCACGGTCCCGCCGAAGGGCACCCGTGCCTGGCGAACTTGGCGCAGGGCACATTGTGCAAGATCCTCGATTCCGAGGAAGTGAAGCCGCACAAGGTCCGTTATTACCTGGAGAAGCGTGATCCTGAATTTGCGGAAAAAATGGCCGAGGTGCTGTGCGTCTATCGCAAAGTGAAACTGCTCAAGAAGGCTGCGGCGCGGTCGAAGCGGAAGCCGAACGGCCGGGTGGCGATTGTCTCCTACGACGAAAAGCCCGGCATTCAGGCGATTGCAACGACGTCCCCCGATCTGCCGCCCGAGCCCGGCGTTCATGCCACCTTCGCCCGCGACCATGAATACAAGCGCCACGGCACGGTCACCCTGTTGGCCGGCATCGACCTTGTGTCCGGCAAGGTTCACGCCATGGTCGAGGACCGCCATCGCAGCCGCGAGTTCGTCGCGTTCCTCAAGCGTCTCGACAAAGCCTATTCGGCCGACACCGCGATCCACCTCATCCTCGACAATCATTCCGCGCATATCTCCAGGGAGACCAAAGCCTGGCTCGCCGAGCAACCCGCGGGCCGCTTCAAGTTCACCTTCACTCCCAAGCATGGCTCTTGGCTCAACCTCGTCGAGGGCTTCTTCTCCAAGCTGGCCCGCTCCGTGCTGCGCCATATCCGCGTCTCGTCCAAACAAGAGCTCAGGGAGCGCATCATCGCCGCCATCGACTTCTTCAATCGCGATCCCGTCGTTCACACTTGGACCCACAAACTCGACAAGGCTGCTTGATATGATTCGAACTTCAAAATCGCTAACCTAGGTCCTTCGGCTGTCTATGCCTGTGATGCCGAGGGCGTCATTCAGGATTTCAACCAGCGTGCTACGGAGTTGTGGGGCCGCACCCCTGCCCAAGGGGATGACAGCGAACGTTTCTGCGGCTCGATCAAAATGTTCCGTCCGGATGGAAGTGTCATGCGTCACGATGAATGTCCGATGGCTTGGGTAATCTCCGGAAAAATGTTGGAGGTCAATGATGAGGAAGTAATCGGCGAGCGGCCCGATGGCTCGCGCGTGACCGCCGTCGTTAATATCCGTCCGCTTAGGAATGAAAAGGGAGAAATTACGGGCGCCATCAATTGCGCTTACGATATTACAGAGCGGAAGCATGTTGAAGAACACCAGCGGTTCCTGAGGGGCGAACTCGCACACCGTGGCGGAAACCTGCTGGCCGTGATCCAATCCATTGTTTCCCCGCAGCTTGGCCGGAACAAAGCCGCTCGCCGAGGAGCGTAACACGCTCATGCGACGCATGCAGGCGCTTGCACGCAGTCAATCGGCGCTGATGGACAAAGGATTCCAGGGAGCATTCGTAGCTGAGATAATTCGGATGGAGTTCGAGGGGTTTTCCGACCGTGTCGTGGCTGCCGGTCCAGACGTGATGCTGAACTCAAAGGCTACGCAGGCCTTTTCGTTGCTGCTGCACAACTGGCTACCAACGCAGCCAAGTACGGTGCCCTCTCGCTGCCGGACAATGGTCAGGTTGAAGTTAACTGGTCGATCGCTTGTGAAGCTGCGGAAGCCAGATTCAAATTTCAATGGCAGGAGCGCAATGGACCGCCAGTTGCCGTTCCAATCCGCAAAGGTTTCGGCAGTATGCTGCTCGAAAAACTTGCTTCACAGGAATTTGTCGCGCAACCAAAGATAACCTTTTTCTCCCC
>JAJYAH010000606.1 GCA_021779635.1 Pseudomonadota bacterium
CAGCTCGACCACTACCTGAACCTGCGCGAAATCATCCGCAAAGCCAGCGGCGAAACGCTCGACCTCAAACCTTATGAGGCCGACATGCGGCATCTCATCGATACCTATATCGAGGCGGACGAGCCCCGGAAGATTTCGCCGTTCGACGGGATGGGACTGCTGGAACTGATCGTGAAAACCGGCATCGCCAACGCCATCAATTCCCAGCTCGCGGGTCTCAAGGGGGACAAAAACGCGGTCGCCGAAACCATCGAGAACAAAGTTTCGTAGCAAGATCATCAAGGAGCACCTGAACGATCCGGCATTTTTTGAAACGATGTCTGCCTTGCTCGACGAGATCATCGCGACACGAAAGGCCAAGGCCATCGAGTATGAGGCTTACCTGCAGCGGATCGCCGAACTGGCAGCGAAGGTCGAGGCCGGCCAAAACCCCGAAACGCCGCCGGCCCTAAACACGCCGGGCAAGCGTGCGCTTTACAACAACCTCGGTAAGGATGAGGCGCTCGCGCTGCGGATCGACGAGACGGTCCGGCAAGTGCGGCCCGACGGATGGCGGGGCGTTCAGGCCCGCGAGCAAGTGATCAAGGCAGCGCTGTACGGCGTGTCACAGGATGTCCAGGAAGTGGAGCGCATCTTCCCCATCATCAAGGCGCAGCGGGAGTACTGATGGCAGCGCAGCTGAAGCTGGGCGATATCGCCGTGGACGTGACCTTCAAGGACATCAAGAATATTCATTTGAGCGTCTATCCCCCGGTTGGCCGGGTGCGGATTTCCGCGCCTCGACACCTGAGCCTCGACACCATTCGCGTTTTTGCGATCTCGAAGCTGGGGTGGATCAAACAGCAGCAGAAGAAGCTCCGCGAGCAGGACCGGGAGACACCGCGCGGATATCTCGATCGCGAAAGCCACTACATTTGGGGGCGTCGCTACTTGTTGACCGTGGAAGAGGGGGAGGCGACACCGGCGGTCACCTTGAAGCACAGCCGATTGCTGCTCAGCGTGCGGCCCGGTACCGACGAAGCGAAGCGACAGGAGATTCTGGAGGGGTGGTATCGCGATCAGCTCAGGCAAGCGGTACCGCCGCTCATTGCGCGATGGGAGCCGCGTCTCGGCGTTAAGGTTGAACGCTTTTTCATCCAACGGATGAAGACGAAATGGGGAAGCTGCACGCCGCAAGCTGGTAGCATTCGTCTGAACAGCGAGTTGGCGAAGAAGCCACGTGACTGCCTCGAATACATCGTGCTCCATGAGATGGTTCACCTGCTGGAGCCTACACACAACGCCCGGTTCGTTGCGTTAATGGATCAGTACATGCCGAGATGGCAGTTTCGCCGCGATGTTCTGAACCGTTTGCCGGTCCGGCATGAGCAGTGGGATTACTGATAGGGTGGAAAGGGCCGAATGCTCCATTCAATGCTCATCCACCTTGTCTTCGGACAGTCCAGCCTTCAGGCAATCCGGTCTGGACCGGCCGACACGATGATTTGAAAGCACGTCCTGTCACGAGACTGAGCGGATCAGCCCCGGCTGATTTCTCCGATCCGGCAAATGCGCCACGATCTGTCCAAACGCATTGGCGGAATGCCGGGATTTGGTGTGACAGGGGATGGAACGTGCGGTCTTTCTCAATCTGGCACTGGATTGTTGTCGCCCTTCCCATCGTGCTTGCCGTGGGCGCGATTGCGCTCTTCGTTCGCGCGCTGAACAAGCGCCGGCCTGAAGCGCGGGGCGCCGCAGAGATTTCCGGCCCCTCTGGCTTTGGCGGTTGGCTCACACTACTCGCGCTTGGTGTGTTCGTGTCACCAGTCATCACGATCGTCCTTATGACACACTTGGAAGACGGCACCGATAACAGCCTAATCCAGAGATTCCGTCTCATGTTCAATGGCGAAATTGGTATTTTTGCCGTGGTCCTGCTTTTGCAGATCACCACGGCAGTCTTCATGGCGCGGCGCGCGCGACTCTTTATCTTGCTGTATATCGTAACTGGTATTGCCGTTATACTCTTGCAGCCTATCGATATTATTTGGGCATGCGCGATCTTATATGCGCAACTTGGGCGATCCTTTCAAAGCACTCTTCAGACCGTGGTCGGGCCTGAGGACGTAGGAAGGTGGATTTCAACGACCATCATCGTCGGGATCTGGATGCTTTATGTGATCCGCTCTCGCCGGGTTGCTAACACTTTCGTGCGATAGAAGTAGGGCGGCCGGCATTATCAACCGGCCAAAGCGCACGCTATTCTGCCGCATGGAACAGCTTCGAGGCGGATGATCATGCGATCGAGCTTGGGCGAGCTGATTACCGAGGTCAACGAAGTCGATCAGCAGGGGACGACGCCGCTTGGCACGGCCCAATGGATGGGGTTGCGCGAAGCAACTCATCGGCTGGGGATGCCGACTGACAGCCTTTCAAACCGCATCTGGCTGGGAGAAGCCTTGGATGCCGAGGCTACTGCAATGGGCTACGCCGACGATCGGCATGTGACGCTCGTCTCGGGTACCCGTGGTGGCAAGGGCGCAGGCGTGATCGTTCCGAATCTGTGCCGGTGGCCTGGCTCCTGCATCGTGATCGACCCCAAAGGCGAGAACGCGACGGTCACCGCAAGGCGTCGTGGCGATGGGTCGGACTACACGCACGGGCTGGGGCAAGAGGTAAGGATTCTTGATCCCTTCGGCGAGGTGCCGTTGGCATCGTCGCTCAAGGCGCGGTTCAACCCGCTGGACGTTATCGATCCGGAAGGCGACTTCGCCGTCGATGATGCGGGTCGCATCGCGGCCTCGATCATCGTGCGCGAAAGCAAAAATGACCCGTTCTGGGAGGACGCGGCGCGGGCGTTGCTGAAGGGACTTATCCTTCATGTCCTGACCTTTCCGTCGTTCAAGGATATTCGCAACCTGGTGACCGTACGTCGGTTGCTGATGGAAGGCGATTGGCTCTCCATCGCGGCGGCGCGCGCGGCGGGGGTGGAAAAGCTGTCAACGCCCTTCGGCGCGTTGTGGCAGGCCATGATCCGCAACAAGGCCTTTGGCGGCGTCGTGTCCGGCGTTGGCGAACAAATGGCCTCCATGGCAGGCAATGCGGAGAAAACCCTATCTGGTATTCTGGAACAGGCGCGCACCGGCACCGTGTTTCTCGATGGCGCCCCCATGCGGCGCCTGCTGGAGAAATCCGACTTCGACCTGGCCGCGATAAAGACCTCGCCGCGGGGTCTGACAATCTATCTCACGCTGCCGCAGCGCTACATGGATACGCATTTTCGCTGGCTGCGGCTGATGGTGACGCTGACTCTCGGCGAAATGGAGCGGATCAAGGGTCGTCCGAGAGCGGGATACCCGACGCTGTTCCTTTTAGATGAATTTCCAGGCCTAAAAAGGATGGAGGTTGTCGAAAACGCCGTGGCACAGGCGGCCGGATTCGGTGTCAAATTCTTCTTCGTCACCCAGAACCTGGTCCAGCTCAAGCGCGAATATGACGAGAACTGGGAGACTTTTATCAGTAATTCCGGTCTCAAGATATTCTTTCAGGTCGATGATCAGTTCAGCCGGGAGTATCTGTCGAATCTGCTTGGCGAGCAGGAAGTCCGGCGACAATCGCGCTCCGGGTCGGATTCGCAATCCACATCCACCACGGAAGGCACGTCGTCGACCTATACGTCGGGTCGGTCGGACACTACTGGCTACAGCAACATACAGGACTCTCTATTTGGTCAGCGTGGCGACAAATCCGTGTCGTACGGGTCATCGTCGAGCAACTCGCGGGGCAGCTCGCACTCGACCTCGCAATCAAATTCGACCACGGCCGGCTGGTCGGAGGGTGTCCATAAGCGCCCGCTTCTCAGCCCCGACGAAATTGGACGCTTCCTCTCGCGTATCGACGACAAAGGCCATCCGGCCTAGCCGGGGGTCATCGTTGCGCTGATGCCGGGTCAGCATCCGCTCGCGGCCCGGCGCGTCAATTACTTTGAGTCCCCAAAGTTCGAGGGATATTTCGATCCGCATCCAGACCATCCGCCGCCTCTGACCCTGGCGGAGTTGGCGGACCGCGACGCCCGCAGGAGCGCCGAGCGAATACCGCCGCCTGAGGCCGGACCCCGACCGGTGATCACGCCAGAAACCAACGCATTTTTGGACAAACTCCTGGATATTCTGTTCTACCTGACCTCCGAAAAGCCGGCGATCGGTGGTGCCGTCCTCGTGGCCGCTATCGTCCTCGTCGTGATCGTGGTCTCGAATATCCCGTCATCATCGGCCTCGATCACATCCGGCCCTGCCGTCGTCGATAACGCGCCGGAGCTGAATCTGCGAAACTGCGCTGCCGCCAACTGCGGTATCGTCACCACGCTCAGCAAAGGCGATCCAGTCACGGTCACAAGGTCTTATGACAATGGCTGGAAAGCCGTCACCGTCCGCTATACCGATGGCACGGTCGTGAGAGGCTTCGTGAACGGCGACTATCTCAGCCGCCCATGACAGCGGAGCGGATGGTTTATCGCCCCATATCCTGCCCGTGCTCCGGCGCCTTCTCCTTGTCGGCCCGCTCGCGCGCATAGGCGGCTTCTACGATTTCCTTCGCCCAGTCGTTAGCGGATTCCTGTTGTGGCACCATACCGCCTTTCCCCGTCCAATGGCTGGGGGGCGTTTGTTCAGGATCGTCGGACATCGTGCTCTCCTTCCTCTCGTGGGTCGGCGGCACGGAAACCCGGCCGACCGCACCTCTCGTTGAAAGTGGCCGCCGGTCGCTACCTTACCATGATCCTGCCCGTCACCGCGTGACCTTTCCCCGTTAATTGATCGGACGGGGCGATCTTGAACCTTGTCCTTTCTCTCCTGCTTGTAGGGGCGGCTTCTTGCGACCCGCCGGTCGAGG
>JAJYAH010000033.1 GCA_021779635.1 Pseudomonadota bacterium
AGGGTCGGGGTGAGGGGACCTCTCCGCAAGTTCGGACTCGCGGATAAGCCCCCTCACCCGGCGCTACGCGCCGACCTCTCCCCGCAAGCGGGGCGAGGTGAAATCGATTCAACTCAAAGCCATCATGCTTTAGGCGGGAACTTCGACGACCGCGCCCAGCCTGGATATCGGCCCAGAGATCGTGTTACGGCGCCGTCGAGCGATCATATCACTCGGCGGTTTGTTTTATTTCGTCCCGAGGCAACTTGCCCGCGATCGCAGACACTCACGATATCGATCAGTTGGGTTATTACTTGTGCCCCATCGGATTATAGCCACTGGAGCCCATCGGTTGGTAGCCCGAGCCGGTCCCCCGATAGGTCACCGCAGCGGCCGGATCGGCGGTCGTCGCTGTCGCCGATGATGAGTCCGACAGGTCTGACGAGGGTCTGTCAGATCGGCTTCCGTTCGACGGATGCGTGCTGGTGGACGTGAGCGTTGACGTCTGCGCCAGCGCGGGGACCATTCCCGCAACCGTGCCCAACAATAGAGCCATAAGTAATTTCATGACGCACTCCAAATTATCTGGCCGTTTCTACAGATGAGATCGATCCATTATTGCGTGGGCAAGTTAGTCGAAGGTGAGCCAACATTCTGAATGCAGGCTTTTCAAATTTGTTAAAGTTTTCGCAAGTTTTTGATTAGGGAAACGGATACAGAATCGCAGATAAGTTCGCTGCCCGCACCCCCGCCCAGGATTAGCCCCCAGGACCAGACTCCGTGACCGGCCCCGAACTAAAGCAACTTCGCAAGGACCTCGGCGATGCGATCGGCAGACAATTGTCCGCCGCCGACATGGCCAAGCTTTGCGGCCTCGCATCGGGCGGCGCCGACACCATCCGCCGATGGGAAGTCAGCGGCCCCAGCGGGCCGGCCGCCGAATTGCTGCGTATCCTTGCGATGGCGAGCGATCGTCACCCGATTATCGAAAATTTTAACGTCTTTGATCGATTCAATATCCCGGAGAAGGAAAGACCGGCGCGCCGGGAAGAGTTCCGCCAGAAGATGCGCGATGAGGTGCGCAGCCGCCTCGATTAGATGCGAGGTGCTGGCGCAATGCTCTCCCCGTTTTCCACCGCCCTGGATGCAGCGCAGCGCAGTTCGATGGCGCCAATGCCTTGCGCGCCGGCGCCAGTTGCGGAACACTTGGTCGCGGATGGGGTGAATGCCGAGGCGGGCTCATGAGTAAGCCGGACGCAGGATTTGATTACGACCGCTATCGCAAATTGCTGGCCGAAGCGACGGACGAGCCGAAGCGGCTCGCCTTCATCGATCTACTGGTCGAAGAAAAAGCCAAAGACAGCCTTGCCAGGCAAGCGCTTCGGGTCAGGCTTGCTGAACTCGGCCTGCACGCGAAATCAAGGACTGATTTGCCGAAATAGCCGAGCGCATTACGGGCGCGGAAAGCGGTCACCGCCACCGATCACACCGCTTTGTTCCTCTACCCCGAAGCGGCCGTGGTGATGCGCCGGGCCGCCGCCGAAGCGAAGCGATAGCGCCACCGATCGACGATTTCGCGACGCGCCGCGGCGCGTCAGCTCTTGCCGCCGACTTCCTTTGCAAACGTATCGCGCAAGCCGATCGTCCGGTTGAACACCGGGCGGTCCGGCGTTGAATCCCGATCGCGCGTGAAATAGCCCTGTCGCTCGAACTGCACCGGATCGGACGAACTGGTTTCCATGATCGCAGGCTCAATCCGGGCGTCGGAAAGCACTTCCAGCGATTGCGGGTTGAGATAGGCGGCAAAATTGGCGGCGTCCGGATTGGGCTTGAGGAACAGCGGATTGTAGACGCGAATTTCCGCCGGCATCGACTTCGCCGCCGCCAGCCAATGCATGGTCGCCTTGACCTTGCGGCCGTCGGGCGCATTGCCGCCCTTGGTCGCGGGATCGTAGGTGCAGCGCAATTCGGTGATCTCACCGGCGGCGTTCTTCACCACCTTGCGGCACTTGATGAAATAGGCGTAGCGCAGCCGCACTTCGGTACCCGGGGAGAGCCGGAAAAACTTCTTGGGCGGATTCTCCATGAAGTCGTCTTGCTCGATGTAGAGCTCGCGGCCGAACGCGATCTTGCGCGTGCCGGCGGCCGGATCGTCCGGATGGTTCGCGGCTTCGAGCTCCTCGATCTGGCCTTCCGGGTAATTCTCGATCACGACCTTGAGCGGCCGCAGCACCGCCATGCGCCGCAGCGCCGTCTTGTTGAGAAGCTCGCGGATGCAGAATTCCAGCATGCCGACATCGACGACGCTGTTGGCTTTGGCGACCCCGATGCGCTTGACGAATTCGCGGATCGCCGCCGGCGGCACCCCGCGCCGTTTCAGGCCGGCGATGGTGGGCATGCGCGGATCGTCCCAGCCGCCGACATGGCCACCGCGCACGAGTTCGGTCAGAACCCGTTTCGACAACAGCGTATAAGTCAGATTGAGCCGCGCGAATTCGTATTGATGAGGTTTCGACGGCACCGGGAGCTTGTCGAGCAGCCATTCATAGAGCGGCCGGTGGTCCTCGAATTCCAGGGTACAGATCGAATGCGTGATTCCCTCGATCGCATCGGACTGCCCGTGGGCGTAGTCGTAGCTCGGATAGATCGACCATTTGTCGCCGGTGCGCGGATGCGTGGCGTGCAGGATGCGATAGAGCACGGGATCGCGCAGGTTGATGTTGCCGGACGACATATCGATCTTGGCGCGCAGGACACGGGCGCCGTTGGGAAATTCACCCGCCTTCATGCGCCGGAACAAATCGAGGTTTTCGTCCACCGGGCGCTCGCGAAACGGGCTGTTCCGGCCGGGCTCGGTCAGCGTGCCGCGCGTGATCCGGATTTCCTCCTGCGACTGGTCGTCGACATAGGCGTGGCCGGCGCGAATCAGGATTTCGGCCCACTCGTAGAGACGGTCGAAATAATCCGAGGCATAGAATACATGATCGCCCCAGTCGTAGCCGAGCCAGCGTACATCCGCTTGAATCGAATCGATGTATTCCTGCTCTTCCCGGGTGGGATTGGTATCGTCGAACCGCAGGTTACAGCGACCGGAAAATTCCTGCGCGATGCCGAAATTCAGTGCAATCGACTTGGCATGGCCGATATGCAGGTAGCCGTTCGGCTCCGGCGGAAACCGCGTTACGATCCGGCTGTATTTCTTCGCGTCAAGATCGGCCTGGACGATGTCGCGAATGAAATCACGCCCCGCCTCTGCCGTTACCGGTTCTGTGGTCATTCCAGTTCCTGTTCGGGAAACAAGCGGACCTTGTGCCAAATTCGCTCGATCCAGCCAAGGGGCGATCCCCGGATTCGGGGCGCCGGGCAGGCTTTAGTTATGCACCGTTCCTGTTATACACCACCGCGCCGCCTGCATGCCCTCGTTGTCCGGGATCCGCTCCCCTCATGACTGATGCCATCGTCACCCGTTTTGCTCCCTCGCCGACAGGCTTTCTCCACATCGGAGGAGCCCGCACGGCGCTGTTCAACTGGCTTTACGCGCGCGGGCGCGGCGGCAAGATGTTGCTGCGCATCGAGGACACCGACCGGCAGCGATCGACCAGGGAAGCCATCGACGCCATTCTGGACGGGCTGAAATGGCTCGGGCTCGATTGGGATGGCGAGGTCGTCTACCAGTTCGACCGGGCCGCACGCCACCGCGAGGTGGCCGAGCAATTGCTTGCCAGCGGCAAGGCCTATCGCTGCTATGCGACGCCGGAGGAACTTGCGGCGATGCGCGAGAAAGCGCGCGCCGAGGGCCGCACGCGCCTCTATGACGGCTTGTGGCGCGATCGCGGTGCCGCGGATGCGCCGGTCGGCATGAAGCCCACGATCAGGCTGAAGGCGCCTCAAACCGGCGAAACCGTGATTGAGGATCAGGTCCAGGGCCGCGTAGTCTGGCAGAACGAGAATCTCGACGACCTCGTGCTGCTGCGTGGCGACGGCAATCCGACCTATATGCTCGCCGTCGTAGTCGACGATCGCGACATGGGCGTCACCCACATCATTCGCGGCGACGACCATCTGATCAACGCCGCGCGTCAGAAGCAGATCTACGATGCGCTCGACTGGGACATTCCAAGCATGTCCCACATTCCCCTGATCCATGGGCCGGACGGCTCGAAACTGTCAAAACGCCATGGGGCTCTGGGCGTGGATGCCTATCGCGCCATGGGATATTTGCCGGCGGCGTTGCGCAATTACCTGGTCAGGCTGGGATGGAGCCACGGCGACCAGGAGATATTTTCGACCGAGGAGATGCTCGCCGATTTCGATCTGCCGGCGATCGGCCGGTCGGCCGCGCGTTTCGATTTCGCCAAGCTGGAAAACCTCAACGGCCACTATATCCGTCACGCCGACGATCAATCTCTCGTGACCATGTTCGCAGATGTCCTGAGCTATGTCCCCGGCGGTTCCGACCTCAAGGCCAAGCTCAACGACACCACGCGCGCGCAATTGCTGCAGGCGATGCCGAGCCTCAAGGAGCGCGCCAAGACGCTGATCGAACTGATTGACGGTTCGTATTTTATCTTTGCCGACAGGCCGCTCGTAATCGAGCCGAAGGCGGCGCTGCTGTTGACGCCGGAAAACCGCGAACTGATCGGCCGGCTTCGCCTGGCGCTGGAGACTGTCACGCCCTGGACCTCGGAAACCACCGAGGCGGCCATGCGCGCCTTCGCCGAGCAGAATAACCTCAAGCTTGGCGCGGTTGCCCAACCGCTCCGGGTGGCGCTCACCGGACGTACCACGTCGCCGGGGATTTTTGACGTTCTCGCGGTCCTGGGACGGCAGGAATGCCTCGCCAGGCTTGGCGATCAGGCCCCCTCATAGCAAGGGATCGCAGCCGCAGCATCGGCCATCTTGCAGTGCAAACAGCAATACGATACCCATTTGAGCCGCGCATCCAAGCGGCGCTTCTGGAATACCCGGCTTCCCTCGCTATCTGTCTTTCATGGCGCCCACGGCCGCCGGCCTTCGCAACGATCTCATCGGGGACTTCACGATGGACGCAACATCCAAATCCAAAACCGCAACACTGACCGTAGGCAACCAGAGCTACGATTTCCCGATTTTGAGCGGCACCGTCGGGCCGGATGTCGTCGACATCGCCAAGCTCTACGCCCATTCCGGGATGTTCACGTACGACCCCGGCTTTACTTCTACCGGGAGTTGCCAGTCCAAGATCACCTATATCGACGGTGATGCCGGTATTCTGGAATACCGCGGGTATCCGATCGAACAGCTCGCGGAAAAAGGCGACTTCCTCGAAACCTGCTATCTGCTGCTCTACGGCGAGTTGCCGACCAAGGCCCAGAAAGACGACTTCGACAGCCGCGTGATCCATCACACCATGATTCACGAGCAGATGGCGCGGTTCTTCCAGGGCTTCCGCCGCGACGCCCATCCGATGGCGATCATGGTGGCGGCCGTTGGTGCGCTGGCCGCGTTCTATCACGACTCCACCGACATCAACGATCCGCGGCAGCGGATGATCGCGTCGATGCGAATGATCGCGAAAGTCCCGACACTGGCGGCGATGGCCTACAAATACACCATCGGCCAGCCTTTCATTTATCCGAAGAATTCGCTGAGCTTTGCCGAAAATTTCCTGAATATGTGCTTCGCGGTGCCCTGCGAGGAATACAAGATCAATCCGGTTCTTGCCGACGCGCTCGACAAGATCTTCATTCTCCATGCCGACCACGAGCAGAACGCCTCGACCTCAACGGTGCGGATCGCCGGTTCGTCCGGCGCCAATCCATTCGCCTGCATCGCCGCCGGCATCGCCTGCCTGTGGGGACCCGCCCATGGCGGCGCCAATGAAGCGGCGCTGGCGATGCTGGCCGGCATCGGCACCGTCGATAAAATTCCTGACTTCATCAAGAGGGTGAAAGACAAGAACAGCGAAGTTCGCCTGATGGGGTTTGGGCATCGCGTCTACAAGAACTACGATCCCCGCGCCAAGATCATGCAGAAGATGTGTCACGCCGTGTTGGCGGAGACCGGCCATGGCGACGATCCGATGCTGAAAGTCGCGCTGGAACTGGAAAAGATCGCGCTGCACGACGACTATTTCATCGAACGCAAGCTCTATCCGAATGTGGATTTCTATTCGGGCATCACGCTGAAGGCGATGGGCTTCCCTACCTCGATGTTCACCGTGCTGTTTGCAGTCGCTCGCACCGTCGGCTGGATCAGTCAGTGGAGCGAGATGATCGAAGATCCGCAGCAGAAGATCGGCCGGCCGCGGCAACTCTATACCGGCGCCACCCATCGCGATTACGTCGATATCGCCAAGCGCAAATGATTGCGTAGATCATTCGCAACCTTCGAGGATGGATGCGGCCGGCCCGCATCCATCGGCCGCCGGCGCAAGTGCCGCCGTTCCGAACCGGAACGGCGGCTCTATTTCTTCATTTTGACGCGTTTTCTTTACGCGAACCGGCATCCGCTTCGCTCGAAAACGCTTTAGTTCGATCCCGGCGCCTTTCGTAACGTCGCCAACACGATGTCGGCAGCGCGGGCGCTGGGCGGCTGGCCCGCGGTCGACATGATGGCGTCGATTTTCGCAAAGGCTTCGGCCTGTCGCCGGCGCAAGGGCGAGTCACTCAGGATTTCGCGCAAGGCCGGCGCCAGTTTCGCCGGTGTGCAGTCCTGCTGGAGGAATTCCGGAACCACGTTCTCGCCAATCACGAGATTTGCCAAAATCGCCGAACTTGCCTGGATCGCGCGTCGCAGAATCCAGGCCTCCACGGCCCCCACCTTGTAGGCGGCGACCATCGGCACTCCTGCGAGCGCGAGTTCGAGCGTCGCGGTGCCCGATTTGACGAAAGCGGCGTGCGCAACGCGGAAAGCCGCTTTCTTTTCCTGTTCGCCGACGATGATTCGCGGCTGGACCGGCCAGCCTTTCACGCCCTCCCGAACCACATCCTGCAAATGCGGCAAGGTGGGAAGGACAGGCTCGAACGGCACGTCCAGCAGGCCCAGCGTTTCGCCGAATACCGCCATGTGATGGTTGATCTCGCCGCGGCGGCTTCCCGGCAGCACCAGAAGAACCGGCGGTTGGTCGTGCCGGCGCCGTTGTTCGTCGGCATCGGGACGAAGCACGTCGATCTGTTCGACCAGGGGATGACCGACATAGCTGCACGGCGGACCGTCAAGCCTGCGATACGCCTCCGGCTCGAAAGGCAACAGGGCGAGGACGTGATCGACGTAGCCCAGCATCGCCCGCGCCCGACCCGGCCGCCACGCCCAGACTGAGGGGGATACATAATCGATGATCGGCAGGGAGGGATCGCTGGCCCGAACCCGTCTTGCCACCCGATGGGTGAAGTCGGGACTGTCGATGATGACGAGGGTGTCGGGCGAGGCCTGCATCACCGCATCGGCGGTTTGCCGGATGAGCCGCAAGATCATCGGCAACCGCTTGACGACCGCCGAAAATCCCATGATCGACAGGTCTTCGATCGGAAACAGAGAGGCCAGTCCCTCGCGCGCCATCGACGGCCCGCCGACGCCTTCGAACTGGACGGCGCCGCCGAGCCGCTGGCGCAACACCTTCATCAGGTTGGCGCCAAGCCGATCTCCCGATTCCTCCGTTGCGATCAGAAATACCTTTGGCGCGACGTTCGCGGTTGCTCGCGCCGGCATCACGCTGGAACACCGGTCACGAAGAGCCGTGCGGCATCGGCGGCCTCGATCACGGCCTGGGGTTCGACCACGATGGTGTTGCCGGCGACGATCGCAATTCCGGCAAGCTCGGCCGCCGCCGCGCCCTCGACGGTTCGCGGCCCCATCGTCGGGAGATCGAAGCGCAAATCCTGCCCGCTCTTGGGCGCCTTCACCAATGCGCCGCGCGCGGTCCTGGCTCGAATACGTCCTTCCGCGCGCAGCCGGGCGACACGCGCCAGCAAGCCGTCTGTGCCTTCGATATCTTCCACTCCGACCACGTGACCATCGATTACGATGGCGGCCTGACCGATGTCGAAGGGACTGAGCGCATGCAGCACCTCGCGGCCCCTGGCGATATCGGCAGCGGCATTTTCGTCAGGCGACGCCCGGGTCAGACATCCCTCGGGCATCAGCAGTTCGGGGGCGACATCCTTGATTCCGACCATCCGGAACCCGTCCCGTTCGAGAATGCCGCCGATTCCAGACAGCAAGTGATCGTCGCCGCCCCGGAAAGCCGCCAGCACGCGAGGAATAACGCGAAGCGTCCCCCAGTCGAGGCGAATTTCGGATAGTGCCGGCCGCACCAGCGTGCCGATGAACACAAGATCGCGACAGTTCTCCGACCGCAACAATCTTGTGAGCCGGCTGATTTGTCCGATCGATATCCAATGGTAGCGAAAACGCGCCACCTTCACCGGATCGCAGGAACCTCGCAGCGCGAAAAGAACCGGACTGATGCCGCGCGCGATCAGGGAATCGGCGACCGCGAACGGCATGACGCCGCCTGCAGCTATCAAGCCGACGGGCGATGAAATTTCCAAAGCCTTGCTGGTCATGGCTCCGGCGACCCCGTCGTCAATGTCTGTTGCGGTCGCCAGCCGGGAGGCACAAAGCGCGAAGCTTGCCGTCGCCGATGAAGGCCAGAATTTCCTTGATTGCCGGGTCTTCAGCCGCCAGAGGCTGCACCTCGTTCAGCCTTTCGGCAAAAATACCGGGGCCGTGAAACAGCTTTTTGTAGAACGACCGGAGCGTGGCAAGCCGGTCGCGGGTGAACTTGCGGCGCTTCATGCCGATGATATTGAACCCTTCAAGGGTGGCATACTGGCCGTTGACGAGCCCGAACGGAATCACGTCACCGCGAACGCCGCAGATGCCGCCTACCATCACCTGGGGGCCGATCCGCGTGAACTGGTGCACCGCCGACAGGCCGCCGATATAGACGAAGTCTCCGATCTCGCAATGGCCGCCCAGAGTTGCCGATGTCGCGAAGATGACATCGTTGCCGACCAGGCAATCATGTCCGACGTGGCTGTTGTTCATGAAATACCCGCGAGATCCGACTCGCGTGAGACCGCCGCCCTTCCTGGTTCCGACGTTCATCGTCACGCCTTCGCGGAGGCAGCATCCCTCCCCGATTTCCAGCCGCGTCGGCTCACCGCGATAGCTCAAGTCCTGCGGAGGTCCGCCGAGGGCAGCAAAGGGATGGATGACGCAACCGGTACCGATCGTGGTGTGCCCGGTCACGCTGACATGCGCCATCAGCTTGCAGTCCGCACCGATCACGACATGCGGGCCAATGACGCAATAAGGGCCGATCGACGTGCCCGCGCCGATCACTGCGCCATCCTCGATCCGCGCGGTGGGGTCGATCGTGCTCATCGAATGGTCCGGTATCAGCCAGTATCGTTTGGCGTGAATGTGTCAGGTTTTCAGCTGGTTAGCGCGACGTAGCGGTACTGTCCAGTGACGTCTGATTACCCTCTGTTTCAGCGTCTCAGAGCCAGATTGGGGGACGAAACGGGCGCCGGCTGGCGACCACGGGATGTTCCTCCGAGCAGCTCGGCTCGTCCGGCCGAGCTCGGCTCGTCCGGCCAGGCGATGTCGTCATCAATCTCTGGAGACAGGCAGCCGCAGCTAGCAACCGCGGCAGATGCTCTTGATCATTAGAACATTGGTCGGGGTGAAGGCGCCCCCGCAAGAAGAAACCTGCCCGTCGAGACCTCGCGCACCCCGATCGCGCGCATCGGTCCTTTCAGTCGGTGAGCATCGCGCCAACGTCGGCTTCCGCGACGGTCGCCCCGTTGACCTTGGCGTCGCCATGAAACCACCACATGGCCTTGCGCCTGCCGATGGTGCGCATGTGGTACTCGATGGTGTCGCCCGGCATTACCGGCTTGCGGAACTTGCATTTGTCGATGGTAAGAAAGTAAACCGCGCGCGGCTTCTGGGTGCCCTCGATCGAGAGGATGCCGATCACCCCGGCGGTCTGGGCCATGGCTTCGATCATCATCACGCCCGGATACACCGGGCGCTCGGGAAAATGCCCCTGGAACGACGGCTCGTTGATGGTGACGTTCTTGATACCGATGCCGCTGTAATCGCTCCGGATATTGATAACCCGATCAATCAGCAGCATGGGATAGCGATGTGGAAGTGTCTTGAGGATGGCATTGATATCCACAGCCTCAATGATGATCGATGCATCCATCAAATGCGCCTCTCTCCCTTCGGATCGGCTGCGCCGTCGCGCGGCAAAGGCGCCTCCATCAACGCGGGGATATCAGCCAGCATCGACGGAGGTTGTTGCTCGAAAAGTGTCGCCTGCTCCATTCCACCCGTCGCAGTCCGGCTTGCGGTCAAACTCAGAACTGAGTCCCGCCGCCGAACATGAATTGCTGAACCACGTCATACTTGCCCTGCGTGATCGGGACCGAGTAATCGAAGCGCAGCGGCCCGAACGGAGACGCCCAGATCAGGCCCACGCCGACAGACGACCGGATGACGTTGGTATCGTTGAAGACCATTCCGCAATTACAGAAATGTCCGTTGACGTATCCGTTGATTTCGCCGGTCGCGACAGACTGCGTCGGTCCCTGATAGTCCCACAATGACCCGGCGTCGGCGTGAATGGCCCCCTTGAGACCGATATCCTTCGGCAGGAACCAGAACGGCACCTGCACCTCAAGCGACGCACCCCAATATTTGGTGCCACCCAGCGCATCGCCGTATCCAGTATAGGGAAAGAAGGTCAAATCGCGTGGACCGATGCCCATGGGAGCAAAGCCACGAACCAGATTCGGGCCCATCTGGAAATTATCAAGCACTTGAAGCTGGTAACCGCCGACGCTGTTGAGCATACCCGTCTGACCGCGCAACAGCAGGACTGCGTCGCCGATCAGCGGCGCGTAGTACTTCACGTCCACCGTGGACTTCAGGTAGCTCGCGTCGCCTCCGACACCGGCGAAGTCCTGCTTGAAGTTGACGAGCAGGCCGTCCGTCGGGTTCTTGTTGTTATCCAGCGTGTTGTAGTCCAGCGAATAGCCCACCATCGAGATGGTTTCCGGACCCTTCGCCAATTGCTCTCGAACCGGCAGCGAAGATTGGCCTGCACCCAAACAGCCCGGGGCAAGACCGGCCTGGGCGTTGCCGGTGGGATCAACGCCACCCAGAACCTGAATGATATAATTCGGCGTCGGGTTAAATGGCATCCCAAGCGAGTTGGCGGGAGAAATATTGTTACAATTGTCGAGTGTGGTGGGCAGCGAGATTGACTGCTGATAGATCGAATATCGAAGCTGCAGGCTCAAATCCTCGCGGAGCTGGAATCCCAGTCTCGGCGAGAACCCGATGGTCGAGGTGCCGTACGAAATATAGAGGTTGGCAAGCTGCTCGCGATAGAACACGTCAAGCCCGAGCGCGACACGGTAATCCAGCAAATAGGGCTCGACGAACGAAAGCGAAACCCCGCGCGCATATTCGCCATAGGTAACCGAGGCTTTGGCGAACAAGCCGCGGCCCAGGAAATTGCGTTCAGAAACACTGACCTCGGCGAGCGGGCCATCGACCGTTGAGTAACCGCCGGAAACCGAGAAGTCGCCGGTGGATTTCTCTTCGAGGTCGACGTTGAGAATCACGCGATCGCTGGAGGAGCCGGGTTCGGTGGTGATTTTCACGGTTTTGAAGAAATCAAGATTCTTCAAGCGGCGCTCGGCACGATCGACCAGCGCCTTGTTATACGCGTCGCCTTCCGAAATATCGAATTCGCGGCGAATAACGTAGTCCCGGGTGCGGGTATTGCCGCGCACATTGATGCGCTCGATGTAGGTCCGCGGGCCCTCGTCGATCGTGAAGACTATGGAAACGGTATGCGATTCGAAATTACGATCGCCGCGCGGCCGCACGACCGCAAATGCGTAACCCCGTCGCGAGCACTCGATCTGCATCTCTTCGACGGACTTCTCGAGCGCTTCGGCATTGTAGACTGACCCAACACTTACCCGCGAGAAGCTGCTGAGCGTGTTTCCGTCAAACGTGGGAATGCTGGACTGGTAAGTGACCGACGCAACCCGATACGGCTGGCCCTCTTCGATCTTGAAGGTCACCAGGAAGCCCTTGCGTGCCGGATCGTATTCCGTCAGCGCGGCCACTACCTGCACGTCGGCATAACCGTGCTTCAAATAGAAGCGGCGAATCAGATCGCGATCGGCTTCGACCCGATCCGGATCGTACGTGTCAGTGCCGCTGATGAAGCTCAACAGATTCGTTTCGCGCGTCTTGATGACATCCTTGAGCCGATATGACGAATAAGCGGAATTGCCGATGAATTCGACCGACTTGACGGCGGTTTTCGCGCCCTCGGTAATCGTAAAGATGAGATCGACGCGATTGTTCGGCTGTTCGATGATTTCCGGCGTCACGGTGATATCGTAACGGCCGGAGTGACGATAGATTTCGGCGATTCGCTGAGCGTCGGACTGGACCATGGGACGCGACAGCGTGCCGCGGGGCTTGGACTGTATCTCCGAGGAGAGCTGCTCGTCCTTGATCTTCTTGTTGCCCTCAAAAGCAACACGACTGATGACCGGGTTTTCGACTACGACCACCACCAGCCGGTTGCCCACGTGGTTGATCTTGACGTCCTGGAACAGGCCGGTCTCGATCAACGCCTTGAGGCCGTCATCGATCTGCCCCTGGTCGAGATGACCACCGGGGCCCCCCTTGAAATACGAGCGGATGGTCTCGATTTCCACGCGCCGGTTGCCCTGGACCTCGATCGAAGACACGGTTTGGGCAGCGGCAGGCGACGAAACGAGCGCGACGCCCAGCGTCGCGGCGGCCGGCATGGCGAACATCATCAGCGCGGCCAGTACCCCGCCCCGCACTCGCATTCCAACATTCATGCGCAACGCGCCCTTATCATTACAATGCCGGATCGCACCCCTACGAACCGGCAGAATCCCATGTGTTGCCTCGCTTGTAGCCAATTTTACCCAAGCGGCAAACAACCTATTGCGGTGCAATTTCATTTTCATTCCAAGACGTTGCCTATCGGCCACGCCGTTCGAACAAGGCATCAGGAGGCAGCCAGATGCAGGATGTCGTTATAGGTGGCAAACACCATCAACATCAGCACCAGCCCTAGTCCGATCCGGAACCCCATCTCCTGCGCCCTGTCCGACAAGGGACGACCGCGCACGGCCTCTACCGCATAGAACAAAAGATGACCGCCATCGAGCAACGGTACCGGAAACAGGTTCAGCAACCCGATCGATATCGACAGAACCGCGGCAAGATGAATGAGCGCAGCAAGACCGATGGTCGCGACCTGTCCTGAGATCTGGGCGATCCGCAGCGGACCGCCGACCTGGTCGGCCGCCTCGCGTCCCGTGAAGACCCCGCCGATATAGGCCAGCGTGCGGTCAACCACGAACCAGGTCTCCTTGACGCCAAGCCAGAGCGCGGTCGCTGGATCAACGCGCTCGGTCGTGACATCGCCGGGCGAAGTCGAGCGGGTGATTCCGAGCACGCCCAGTCGATGGGCATTGCCGAACGGGTCTTTCACTTCCTTCAGCTCTGGCGTGCCGTGCAATTGCACAGTGGAATCGCCACGCTTGATCGTGAAGGCCAGCTGTTCGCCGGCGTGAATGCCGACGATGCGCTGCATGTCGGAGAAGCTTCCGATCGCGGTGCCGTCGATTGCCGTTACGACGTCGCCGATCTCAAAGCCGGCCGCCGCCGCGGCACTCCCTGCCTCCACCTTATCGACGCGCGCCGACGTGCTCGGCTTGCCAAAAAACGTGAACAGACCAGTAAAGATCACAATCGCCAAAAGGAAATTGGCGATCGGACCGGCGGCCACGATGGCAGCGCGCGGTCCAACTCTTTTGTGGTGGAAGCTGCCCGCGCGTTCTTCTTCGGTCATGTTGGCGAGCGTTTCGGACGACGGGGTCGAGGCCTCGCTGTCGTCGCCGAAGAATTTGACGTAGCCACCGAGCGGGACCGCCGAAATCTTCCAACGCGTACCGTGACGGTCGTTGAAACCGGCGAGTTCAGGACCAAAACCGAGCGAGAAAGTCAAAACCTTCACGCCGGCCCAGCGGGCAACCATGAAGTGACCGAGTTCATGGAAGAAAACGACGATGGTCAGCACGAACAGAAAAGGAATGATGTAACCAATAAAGCCATGGCTCAACGTATTGAAACTATGTAGCAAAAACTCGGCCATCGGATTTCCCTTCGCCAGAGCCGAAGGCCCCTCTCCCCAGCTCTAGGATGCCTTTGCGGCAATTTGAGGCAAGAGGGTGGCAGCCTTATTTCGCGCGTTATGGTCAACAGCGATGGCGTCATCCGCGGACGTCAACGGCGCCAGATTGCCGGAACGCACCCAGGCGTCCATGGTAGCTTCGACGAGCCGCGCTATCGCGCCAAACTTGATCTTGCCGCCGATGAATGCGGCCACTGCGACCTCGTTGGCGGCGTTGTAGACGGTGGTCGCGCCACGGCCGGTCCGCAGCGCATCGTAAGCCAGCCGCAGTGCGGGAAAACGATCGAAATCCGGCGCCTCAAAGGTCAGCTGTCCAATCTTGGCGAGATCAAGCTTGGCTGCCGGCCCGACAATTCGATCGGGCCACCCGAGGCAATGCGCGATCGGCGTACGCATATCGGGCGCCCCTAACTGCGCAACGACCGAACGATCCGAAAATTCGACCATGCCATGGATGATCGATTGCGGGTGCACCAAAACATCGATCTCATCCGGTGTCAGCGCAAACAGATACGAGGCTTCGATAACCTCGAGTCCCTTGTTCATCATCGACGCCGAATCGATGGTGATCTTCTGTCCCATGCTCCAGTTCGGATGCTTCAGCGCCTGCGCCAATGTGGCCCGCTCGATATCGGCGCTGGCCCAGGTCCGGAAAGGTCCGCCGGATGCCGTAATAATGACGCGAACCAGTTCATCCCGGTTGCCGGAACCGAGCGCCTGAAACAACGCGTTATGTTCGGAGTCGGCAGGCAGGATGCAGGCTCCGGCCTTTGCTGCGCGCTGCATGAAGAAATCGCCCGCGCACACCAGGCATTCCTTGTTCGCAAGCGCAACAGTCGCGCCCCGATCGACCGCCGCGAGTGCGGGTTTCAATCCGGCCGCGCCGCTGACAGCGGCCATGATCCAGTCCGCCGGACGCGCCGCAGCTTCGATGATGGCGCTTTCGCCCGCACCGCACTCGATGCGGGTGCCGGACAAGGCTTCCTTCAATTCGGCGAGCCGACCGGGATCGGCGATGGCCGCAAATCGCGCGCCGAATTCCTTCGCCAGCTTGGCCAGACCGTCGACATTGGTATTGGCGGTCAAAGCCTCGACACGGTAGCGGTCGCGCGAGGCGCGCAGCAAATCCATCGTGCTGTCGCCGATCGAGCCGGTAGCCCCCAGGACGCTTACGGCACGAATGGCCGATGCCGGGGCCTTGCTGTTACGCAACGGAACTGCGCTCATATTTTCACCAAACCACAAGACCGCGGCCGACGCCATCCGCGCCGCCCCGTAAAAGCCCGAAAATCGCTGCCAGGACCACCGCCGCGACGAAGCCGTCGAGACGATCGAGCAACCCGCCATGCCCGGGGATGATATGGCTGGAATCCTTGACGCCGAAACGGCGTTTCACAGCAGATTCAAAGAGATCGCCGAACTGGGAAACAATCGAAAGCGCCGCGCCCAGCAGCAGCAACGGGCCGGTTCTGCCCAGACCGAACACCGCAAATCCTGCTGCGACGACAAGGCTCGCAGCAAAGCCGCCGACGGCGCCAGCCCATGTCTTTTTGGGACTGACCCGCGGCCAGAGCTTCGGCCCGCCGATGCCACGGCCAGCGAAATAGCCGCCAATGTCGGTCACCCAGACCACCAGCAGGATCAGGATCAACGCGACAAATCCCAAGAACTGATCGAGGCGGACCAGCACCGATGCCATCTGTGCCGCGGCCGCGTAGCCAAAGCCCGTCGAGGTCCAGCCGCGCCGCTCCGTCGAAAACAGCGCTACGCCGGCGAAGCCCAGCGTCAACGGCACAAGCGACGCATCGATCCGTCCGAACGCCAGGCAACATCCTGCGATTGCAAGCCCAACAACGCCCGGCGCGACCACGCGCATCTGACGCGCCGCACCCACGATCGCGAGCCACTCCAGATAGAGGCCGATCGCCGCCAATGTCACCAGAATGGTCCAGAGCCAGCCGCCGGCATAAGCGATTGCAATGGCGACAGGCGCCAGCACCAGCGCGGCAATAACCCGCACCAGGAGATTGCGTGAACCCGGCTCGGCAACAGCCGCCGGGGCGGCTTCGCCTTCGGTCACGATCCGGTTTTCGCGGCCAGACCGCCGAAACGGCGCTCCCGTCTGGCATATTCGGCGATCGCCCCCTCGAGTGCAGCTTTGTCGAAATCAGGCCAGTGGATCGGCACAAACACCAGTTCGCTGTAAGCCGCCTGCCACATCAGGAAATTCGACAGCCGCTGCTCTCCGCTGGTGCGAATGATCAGATCGGGATCCGGAATGTCGGGCGCGTCCAGATATTGACCTAGCGTATCGGCGTCGATCGACGAAGGTTCGCGCTTGCCCTCGGCAACCTCGCGCGCCAGCCGCTGCGCCGCGGTGGCGATCTCCTGCCGCGATCCGTAGTTGAACGCGACGACAAGATGAAGCTTCGTATTGTTCTTGGTCAGCTCCTCGGCCTCGTTCAAGAGCACGCAGATATCGGGATCGAGCCCGTCGCGTTCGCCGATCACGCGCACCCGGACGCCGTCGCGATGCAGTGTTGCAAGGTCGTTGCGGATGAAGCGCCGGAGCAGGCCGAACAGGTCGCCGATCTCGGTCGCCGGACGCGACCAGTTTTCCGCGCTGAAGGAGAAAATCGTCAGGTACAGGATACCGAGTTCGCTGGCAGCGCGAACGACGCGGCGCAATGCTTCGACGCCGCGCCGATGGCCTTCCGCGCGCGGCAACCCGCGCGCGGCGGCCCAGCGGCCGTTCCCATCCATGATGATCGCCACATGCAAGGGACCGTCGGTTCGATCCGGTCCTTCAGTTGCGGGGGCGGCTGCGTTCGACATCGGTCAATCCTTCAGAGCATGATCCGGAAAAGCGGGAACCGGTTATCCCGAAACAAACGGCTTCGTTTGTTCTAAGATCGTGCTCAAACCAAAAGATACGTTAAACGGTGAGGATTTCCTTCTCCTTGGCCGCAAGCAACTGATCAATCTCCGAAATCGTCCCGTCGGTTGCCTTCTGCACATCAGCGGCCAGACGCTCCTGATCGTCCTCGGAAATCTCGTGGTTCTTTTCGAGCTTCTTGACGGTATCAAGACCATCGCGGCGGACATGCCGCACTGCCACCTTCGCCGCCTCGGCATATTTATGCGCCACCTTCACCAGCTCCTTGCGACGCTCCTCGTTGAGCTCGGGAATTCGCAGCCGAAGCACCTGTCCTTCGGTGGCAGGGCTCAAGCCGAGATTGGAATCGACGATCGCCTTTTCCACCGCCTTGACCATCGACTTGTCCCAGACCTGCACCGACAGAAGCCGCGGCTCCGGCACGCTGATGGTCGCGAGCTGGTTGAGCGGCATGTGTGTGCCGTAGGCGTCGACCTGAACCGGCTCCAGCATCGACGCCGCAGCCCGGCCGGTTCGCAACCCGCCCAACTCATGCTTGAGAGATTGGGTGGCGCCCTGCATGCGGCGCTTCAGTTCGTTGATGTCGAAATTACCCGTGGGCATAACGCTCTCCCCTCCTCAAAAACCTGTCATCGAGGCCGTCGACCGCATGCGCCGGATGCTCCGCAAGCCCGTCAGCCGGCAACGATCGTGCCATGGCCCTTACCGTGCAGAATCGCACCGATCGAACCCGGCTCGGCGATCGAGAACACGATGATAGGCAGCGACGTCTCGCGGGCAAGGGCGAATGCGGTCGCATCCATGACCTTGTAGCCGCCTTCGATCGCCTGCGAGTGGGTCAGACGATCAAACCGCTTGGCGGAAGGGTCCTTTTTGGGATCGGCGCTGTAGACGCCATCGACATTGGTCGCCTTCAGTACGGCCTGAGCGCCGATCTCAGCCGCCCGCAGCACCGCAGTGGTGTCGGTAGTGAAGAACGGGTTGCCGGTTCCACCCCCCAACAGCACGATTCGGCCCTCGGCCAGGTATTTGTGCGTCGCACCGCGGGTGAACAGCTCGCAGATCTGCGGCATGACGAACGCCGACAGCGTTCGCGCCGGCGCGCCTCGCCGCTCGATCGCAGCCTCGAGTGCCAGGCAATTCATCACGGTGGCGAGCATGCCCATGGTATCGCCGGTGGGACGGGAGACGCCGCGGGCCGATACCTCGACGCCGCGGACGATGTTGCCGCCGCCGACCACGACCGCGATCTCGGCGCCGAGCTGGCGGGCCGCGATCAGATCACCGGCGATCCGGTCGACGGTCGGCTGATCGAGGCCAAAGGATTGCGCACCGGCAAGATATTCGCCCGAGAGCTTGATCACGACGCGACGATAGATCGGCTCAGCCATGATGCGATCGCTCTCCTTGCCCGCGCGGGCGGCTTCCGGCCCCAATAACCGGGCCGAAAGCACGGTTCCGGCGGTTACTTCTGACCGCTGGCCGCCGCGACTTCGGCTGCGAAATCGGATTCCTGCTTGTCGATTCCCTCGCCCAGAGCATAGCGCACAAATCCAGTCACCTTGACCGGTGCGCCGACCTTGCCCTCAGCTTCTTTTACCGCCTGGGCGACCGACTTGCCATTATGCTCGGCGTGGATCGAGGCCTGCTCCAGCAGACAGACTTCCTTGTAGAAGGTCTTCAAGCCGGACTCGACGATCTTCTCGATGACATTCTCGGGCTTGCCCTGCTGGCGGTACTTGTCCGCGAGCACATCCTTCTCGCGTTTGACGACGGCGGGATCGAGACCGGCGACATCCAGCGCCTGCGGATTGGTGGCTGCAACATGCATCGCGAGCTGCTTGCCAAGCACGGCCAGTTCGTCGGCCTTGCCAGCCGATTCCAGCGCCACGATCACGCCCATCTTGCCCGCGCCTTCGACCGCGGCGTTATGCACGTAGCTCGACACCACGCCCTTGCTGACTTCGAGCGATGTCGCGCGGCGCAGCGTCATGTTTTCGCCGATGGTCGCAATCGCATCCGCAATCGCGGTCTCGACCGTCACACCGCCGACCTTCGCGGCCTTGATCTTGGCCACGTCGGCGCCGGCTTCGAGCGCGACCTGCGCGATCATCTTGACCAGTCCCTGGAACTGTTCGTTGCGCGCGACGAAGTCGGTCTCGGAATTGACCTCGACGACAACGCCCTTGGGACCCGCCGTCAGCGCGCCAATCAGACCCTCCGCGGCGACGCGTCCGGCCTTTTTCGCGGCCTTCGACAGACCCTTTTTGCGCAACCAGTCGATCGCCGCCTGCATGTCGCCCGCGTTCTCGGCGAGCGCCTGCTTGCAGTCCATCATGCCGACGCCGGTGGTCTCGCGCAGGTCCTTGACCATCGCCGCTGTGATTGTTGCCATTGTTGCAAATCCTCTGCCTGTCAGGGCGGCCGCGGCGCGGCCTTAGCCCTCGCCGCCGTCCACCACCAGGAATTAGCTAGACCGGAAATTGGTGGCCGGAATGGTCCCCGGCCAACGCGTTCGCTATTCGGCTTCGGCGGTCATCGCCTTGGCCTGGGCTACCCAGCCATCGGCTCGGCTCGGGAGTCCGACCTCTTCGCCGATCTTGTGCGCGGTATCGTGATCGAGTTCGGCGAGCTGCCAGTAATGGAAGATGCCGAGGTCGTTGAACTTCTTCTCGATCGTGCCGGACACGCCGGTGAGCTTCTTGAGATCGTCGGCGGCACCTCGCGGCCCGGCGAGACCCTGGAAACCCGCAGGCTGCGGCGCCGCCGCAATTTCCTCGCGGACGGGATGAGCCGATGCGCCGACGTCGATGCCCGAATCGCCCTGCGCGCGTGAAATGCCGTCGATAACGGCCCGGGCGATCAGATCGCAATACAGCGTGATGGCGCGACCGGCGTCGTCATTGCCCGGCACGACATAGGTGATGCCCTTGGGATCCGAATTGGTGTCGACGATCGCAGCGACCGGAATGTTCAGCCGCTGGGCTTCCTGAATTGCGATGTCTTCCTTGTTGGTGTCGATCACGAAAATCAGGTCGGGCAGACCACCCATATCCTTGATGCCGCCGAGCGACCGATCGAGCTTGTCGCGCTCGCGCTGCAGGGTCAGCCGCTCTTTCTTGGTATA
>JAJYAH010000607.1 GCA_021779635.1 Pseudomonadota bacterium
CGCGAATTGAGCCTTTGCCGAAAAGCGGATCATCGGTCGGCATCGACTTCATCTTCGCGACAATCGCCGCGCCGTCCTTTGTGTTTCCGCCCAACGCTTCGAGCGCCTTCAGGTAATGCCATACAGAGGAAGCGACACCCGCCTGCCCCATCGTGGGCATGGCGTGCGACTTCATCCTGTCAGAAAATTCTTTCGAGAAGGTCCGCGTTCCGTCGTTCATATCCCAGTAGAACGATTCCGTGAATGTCAGTCCCTGAGCGACCTTCAACCCGAGGGAGTTAACGTCGGTGATGAACAGGAGGAGCGGTGACAGTCTCTGTCCGCCTTGGACAATTCCGAATTCTGCGGCCTGCTTGATTGCGTTGATCGTGTCGCCGCCGCCGTTGGCCAGACCTATCACCTTGGCTTTCGAAGATTGCGCCTGCAACAGGTACGAGGAAAAATCCGGAGAATTGGGTGGATGCTTGACGCTGCCGACGACCGTGCCGCCGAGCGATTTGACCACTGCGGCAGTGTCTCTCTCAAGAGAGGCGCCGAAGGCGTAATCGGCCGCCAAGAAAAACCAGCTGTCTCCCCCGTTCTTGACAACGCCGGTTCCGGTCCCGTGCGCAAGCATGTAGGTGTCGAAAGTCCAGTGTACCGTGTTCGGCGAGCACTGGGCGTTGGTCAGGTCGGAGGTTGCGGCGCTCGAATTCAGGAAGACCTTGTTTTTCTCGCGCGTGAGCCCGCTGACCGCCAAGGCCACTGCAGAATTAGGGACGTCTACAATCACGTCTACGCCGTCGCGATCATACCACTGCCGGGCGATGCCAGAGCCGATGTCGGCTTTGTTCTGGTGGTCGCCCGAAACGACCTCGATCTTCCAGCCTTTGGCCAGGAGGCCCGACTTTTCGACCGCCATCTGGGCGGCGAGCATGGAACCTTGGCCGGTGATGTCCGAATAGAGGCTCGACAGGTCGGTGAGCACCCCAATCTTCACCGTCTTCTCCTGGGCGGCCGCTGGGCTGAGTTGCGCCATTGCAAGCGCGGCACTCAGCATCAATGCCGGAATTCGCATGTTTCCTCCTCCGTGGATGTCCATGTCGTGGCGAGTGCGTAACGCCTACTCAACCGGCGCCTCCGCCAGCCAGGGTCTCCGCACCATTCTAGTGAAGCGTATTCACTGTCGCCCTGTCAACGTCCATGCGTTCGCCCACCTCAAATTCGGATAGCCTCCAGCAAGCGGCCATCCGGCGACTCTTGCGCCCTTGCTTTATGGATGAATACGGTTCATTATAAAAGCGACCCTCGCCTGAAAATGCCGCGCTTTAACATGGGTCTCCGTGCTCGGCCGGATGGCGCGACGTCGTAAGAACCAAGGAACGGACAAGGGATGGGATACTTCTTCGAGGATTTCGAAATCGGGCGGAGCTATATGTCCCCGCGTCGTACGATCATCGATGCGGACGTGATGCAGTTCGCGGGCCTTACCGGCGATTTCAATCCAATCCATACGGACGACATTTATGCGTCGGAGACGGATTTCGGGCAGAGAATAGCGCACGGCCCGATGCTCGTCGGCATGGCGTTTGGGCTTGCCTCCCGCATGGGGATGTTTGATGGCACTGTCCTCGGACTTCTCGAAATTGGTTGGACCTTCAAGGGGGCCGTAAAGCCGGGGGACACAGTTCACGTCCGCCTTGAGGTCCTCGAAAAGCGATTGTCCAGCAAGCCGGATCGCGGAATCGTCAAACTGCAGTTGGATATCGTGAACCAGGCTGATCGTCTCGTGCAGCGGGGCAATGCGAGCATAATGTTCAGAAGCAATCAGAAGGGCTGAAACGCCTCTTCGCGCGTCTGCTGGCGATGCAGAACCGCACTGTGACTGCCTAGGGAGCGAGCGATTATGACAGATTCTGACGTAGCCGGCCAGATCGGGCGATCGGGCCGACTCACTGTTTATGAGCTGTTCAGGTCGCGCGCCAAGCGGGATCCTGACGCCGTTGCGATTGAATGTGGTGAGACGCGGGTAACCTACCGGGAGCTCGACGCGCGCGTGCGGCGCCTTGCGGGCGGGCTGGCCTCTCGCGGCGTGAGGCGGGGCGATCGAATCGCCATCCTTTCCGAAAATCGTGCTGAGTATCTCGAACTGGAAATGGCCGCCGCCCTGCTCGGCGCGATTGTCGCCTGCCAAAACTGGCGGCTGGCGCGCGAGGAGCTAGCGCATTGCATATCGCTCGTGACTCCTAAGTTGATGGTCGCTTCGGCCCGACACGTCGCCGCTGCCAAGTCTGCATGTGAGCTGCCAATCGTGGAAATCGAGAGCGGATGGGACGATTTGTTCGCCGATCCGGTGGATCCAAGCGACGATCTTGACCCGGAGGATGGGCTAGTCATCCTCTATACGAGCGGCACCACAGGAATGCCCAAAGGCGCCTTGATCAGCCATCGGGCCGAAATTGCCCGAATGACGGTTCAGAGAATGGATCTGGATGTTGGCGAGCACGACGCATTCGTCGCCTGGGCGCCTTTGTTCCACATGGGGGCGACGGATCAGGCTCTTGCCGCGCTCATGTCCGGCGCCCCGGTCATAGTGGTCGATGGATTCGATGCACAGCGTATCGTCAAAGCGATGGGCGACTACTCATTGGGGTGGCTGTTCCTTGTACCTGGCTCAATCGAACCGGTGACAGAGATTCTGAAAGCGACTGGTATGAAGCCGCGCGGCATTCGCGTGGTCGGCGCTATGGCGGATTTGGTCCCGACCGCTCTGATCGCAGAAGCGTCCGCATTGTGCGGCGCACCGTACCTTAACAGTTTTGGTTCAACTGAAACCGGACTGCCGCCGTGCAGCAACGTCCTGATCGCCCCTGGTGAGCTGCCTGCCTCGCTTTCGAAACGTCAGAACTCGATGTGCGAGATCAAGCTTGTTGACGAGGACGGCGTCGAAGTCGCTACGGGCGAGACCGGCGAAATGGCGATCCGAGGTCCTACCGTGTTCAGCGGCTATTGGGAGGCCGAGGGGGTGAATCGCCGCGATTTTGCGGGTGGGTATTTCCGAATGGGCGACCTCTTCCGACGAAACGCCGACGGAACTTACGACTTTGTCGATCGCGCGAAGTACATGATCAAGTCGGGAGGCGAAAATATATATCCGGCTGAGATTGAGCGCGTCCTTTTATCGGATCCGAGAATTGCCGACGCCGTCGTGGTGCGACGCCGCGACGACAAATGGGGCGAGGTGCCTGTTGCGTTCATCGCGACCAAAGAGCCCGGTCTGACGGAAAGCGAAGTCGACGAGCTCTGCCGCAAACACCTGGCGAGCTACAAGAGACCCAAAGTGGTTCGATTTGTTGCGTTCGAAGACCTCCCGAGGAGCACAACCGGGAAGATCCAGCGGCATGAGATGGAGAAATGGTCTTAATCGGGCACGGTTTGGATTAAACCCTCCCAGCCTGATGGAGAATAGACCTCTTATTGGTCTGCCTTTCGTCCAGCGTGGGACCTCTGCGACTTGCGCACATATATGTCGACTTCTCAATTGCCGAAACACCGACGGTGCGACCCCAGCGCCAGAAGCCGAAGCTGTTGTTCGTTCTGCAATATCTAGCTAGCACCGGGAATTCCAAGCGCTCGTTCAAGCCGCGAAACGTCGCTGGCGATTGATCGCCCTAGCAGATCATTGCTTATCCAACTTGAATTGGATGCCCAATTCTCCAAGGCTTATAACACCCTCCTAAGCGCAGTCCGATCACCGAAGACGATCAAAAGATTTCTCATCGCATGCCTTCCGTAGATGACGAGAGGGTTTGTCGCTGACGACATCTCGCGCGGCACGGCGGTTCAGAATTGAAAGCGAAATCTAAGCCGGTCGGGCGCGCATTCGGCGAACAACGCTCACTCACGAGGACACGATGAAAACGGTCATGCTGCGCGAAGCGGCTCATTCTCGTTCCGGCGAAAAGGGCAACAGTTCCACAATCTCCGTAATCGCCTACGATATGCACGACTATGGGCTCATCCGCGATCAGGTGACAGTTGAAGCCGTGCAGAAGCTCTATGGTCCGATCACGAAGGGCACCATCCGCCGATACGAGGCGCCGCGCATCGGCGCCCTGAATTTTGTTCTGGACGAAGTGCTCGAAGGCGGACGGTCACGCACCCTCGCCTTCGACGAATCAGGCAAGGCCCTGTCGTCCCTCATGTTGAGCTTGCCAATCAAAGTTCCGGCTTCGTTCGAGCCGCATCGCCCACGCAACTTGGTAGCACCCGCACCTCCGTTGGAGAGTAGTGGAAAACGCGTCCGGTTGGGCGCGGGGGCCGGTTGGGCGCGGGATCGGTTCGAACCGGCGGAAGATCTCGTTGCGCGAGGGGAGCTAGACTATCTCTGTTTCGACACGATGTCGGAAGTCACGATGAGTGCGGCGCAAGTCGCACGGATGGAGGATGCATCCGCTCCCGCGCATGATCCTTACCTGATAGAACGATTGAGGCCGATCCTGCGCGACTGCAAGCGGAATGGCGTTCGCATCATCACCAACCAGGGATGGCTCGATCCGGCGGCTGCGGCCAATGAAGTCGTCAAGATCGCAATGTCCCTTGGGATCGAGGATATCAAGGTAGCTGCGGTCGCCGGGGCGATCATCACGGAGAAGATCAAGGACTACGGCGTAAACTTCCTTGAGGATGGTCGACCTGTGTCAGATGACAAGGATCGCATCGTCTCGGCGGAGGTCTATCTCGGCGCCCGCAGTATCGTCGACGCGCTCGAGGGCGGCGCCGACGTCGTGATCACATCCCGCGTGGCCGACGCGTGCATGTACCTCGGCCCGCTGGCCTACGAGTTCGGTTGGAATTTTGACGACCCGACAGATCGGAA
>JAJYAH010000608.1 GCA_021779635.1 Pseudomonadota bacterium
GCCAGATAGTGGCGCCAGTCGTAAACCGTCCGCCCCGGCAGATGATGCGACCGCTCGATGATCCGCGAATGCTCGCAGAGGATCTGCCCTTCCGCCGCGACGACGATCCGTGCCGGGTAGACCCGCACGCTGACCGGCCGGTTGGCGAACGAGGCGGGAACGCTGTAGCGGTTGCGTTCCAGATGGATCAGGCAGGTGGGCGACACCCGCTTGGTGTGCTCGACGAATCCGTCGAAGGGAGGCGGCAGCGCCATCAGGCTGGGCTTTTCGTTCGCCCACACCTCGGCGATGGTTCCCGGCAAGGCGCCATGCGGGACCTGCCCCCAGAGTGCCACGCATTGGCGTTCCAACCACGCGTTCAAGACATCGAGATCGGCAAAGCATGGCATGGGCTGCCAGAGCCGATGACGTGCGTCCTGGACGTTCTTCTCGACCTGACCCTTTTCCCATCCGGCCGCCGGATTGCAGAACTCGGCATCGAACAGATAGTGGCTGGCCATCGCCAGAAAGCGGGCGTTGACCTGACGCTCCTTGCCGTAGCCAACCCGGTCCACTGCGGTCCGCATGTTGTCGTAGATCCCGCGCCGCGGCACGCCGCCCAGAACCCGGAACGCGTGGTAATGGGCGTCGAACAGCATCTCGTGCGTCTGAAGCGGATAAGCCCGGATGGTGAAGGCGCGGCTGTGCGACAGCTTGACGTGCGCGACCTGCAGCTTGGTCCGCTCGCCGCTCAGCATCGCCCAGTCCTCGCTCCAGTCGAACTGGAAGGCCTCCCCGGGCTGGAAGATCAGCGGCACGAACGTGCCTCGCCCGCTGCCCTGCTGCTCCCGCAGCCGGTCGGCCTTCCAGGCCCGGGCGAACGCCGCCACGCGCCCGTAGGATCCGCCGTATCCCAGAGCCACCAGGTCGGCGTGAAGCTGTTTGACGGTGCGCCTCTGCTTGCGGGACTTGCCCGCTTCCGCCTTCAGCCAGAGCGCCAGCTTGCCCGCGAACGGGTCCAGACCACTGGACCGCTCGGGAACCTTGAATCTCGGCTCCACCGCGCCCGAACGAAGATATTTGCGGATCGTGTTCCGCGACAGCCCGGTGCGCCGCGAGATCGCCCGGATCGAAATGCCCTCCCGAAGGGCCCAGCGTCGGATAACGCCCAACAATGCCATGTCGATCACTCCATACACCCCCGCTGATCCCAGCCGGGGCAGGTTCGAACATGGGTCAATTCTCAGTGGAAATTCCCGGCCAACCCGGGTCAGTTCTCAGTCGAACTCAACACGCTGGACCCATATCGCCATTGATGAGGCTCAGGATCTCTGCGCCGCCGAGGCTTCCTTGCTCGGTTCCCTCGTCGATCCCGACGGCGCACTAACAGTATCGGCCGATTTCCACCAAATCGTCAGCCCAGTACACGGAATACGCAACGCTGAGGCTCTGAGTGTCGGCCGCTCGCTTCGCGGCAGGAAGGCAGAACAGATCTATCCGTTCGCCCGCAATATGCGCCAGAGCCAGCAAATCGGCCGCTTTCTCCAAGGTTTCTACGAGGCCGCCTTCGGCGAGCGCCCAACCTTCGACGTCAATACTAGCCTGCAAGACAAGAAGCCCCAGCTCTATATCGCCCCACCGCACGAACACGCCCAAAGAATCAAGCAGATCGCGGCTGTTCTGCGGCGATCAGCAGTGGTCAGCAGTCTTGCTGTGCTACAAATCAATGAGGATGAGCAGGCGCTCGCCAAGCTTAGGACCGAGTTGCAAGCGATAGATGTGCCCTTAGCGCCTATCTGGGCGGCTGCCGGCGAAGGCGTGATCACCACATCGGTCGAGCGGATCAAAGGCCTGGAATTTGACGCCTGCATTGTCCTGGGTTTGGAGGACGTGGAGACAGCAGCGCTGAATTTCACCCTCAATCGCGCGTACGTCGCCCTCTCGCGTCCAGCCCGGCGGCTCGCACTAATCAGCGGCGAATACCCCGCACTCCTTCGCAAGGTCGATAAGGCTTTGTTCGATGCGATCCGGTAGACCTATCGTAGAATCGACCTTCTCTTCGAAAGAATCCCCGTATGTCCGAGACCACAAATACTCCTCCTCTCTTCCCGGCACTTGAGCGCTTTATCGAGCGCGCGGGGCTTCTGGCTAATGCCAAGGGTATCCTCGCCGCGCGGCTACCACGCATCCTCGGTCAAGGCCAAACGAGAGCCGAAGGGTTAGACATGCCGCCGGCCACCATCGAGCGGCAGCAGGAGTTGCTCGCGCTCACCCTGCCTGAAGAAGCCGCGCGTGACGCGGACGTCCAAGCGGAAATTGCTGCCGCTCGTCATGCGATTGCTGCGCACACCGAGCAAATGCGTAATCCCGACACCCGTCGCCGCTTCGCGCTGCAGGTCCTTCAGCGCCTGGATGGCATCTCAAGCGGGATAAAAGACAACCAATTCTACGCTGGCCGTCTAGTGCTCGGTTCCGACAAAAGCGGACAGAATTGGGCTTGGTCGATGACGCCTCATTATCCCGTGATCGACAAGATCCCGGCCGACGTCGAATACGTCGTGGCAGCATATGCTGCATCCGAGAGGATCGTCCAGCGATGGACTCTTCCAATCGACCGTTTCCTCGACCGCCTCGCCCTGGCTTGGTCGATAGCCCGACATTTTGGCGAGGGTGAAAACGTGTTTATCGCCGACGTAGCGCGGGTCTTCAAGGTCGCCGCTCAGGACGACCGCTTTTGGAGCAACCCATATCGCCGAAACTTCAACGACATTCCGGATGCTGTGTTCATTGTGAATCTAATCAACTGGCGGCGTCATCGCGACGAAGCAGCTTCTACTGAGACCTTCGAGCTTGTGCCCGCGACGCTAAATCAAGCGCACGGTCCTAAATCGCGCCCCTACTATGTGCCGTCCAACGCGGAAGGGACGACGGTCCGTCCAATGATTTACATTCGCCGGCATCCAAACTGAAGGGAAGCGCAGATATGGACATCGCAATCAGCAAGAGTGATGCACTTCGGCTCGTCAAGACTTTGATGAACGCGCCGATTGCTCCGGGCAAATACTCGCATTTTATTAATGCCGGAACCGACGACATACTAGACGCGCTCGACCATAACTACTTCCGCAGCGAACTGGCCGAAGGCATCGGCTGCTTCAAGTATCTGGAAGGTGACTACGGAAGCGGCAAGACACAGTTCATCAACAGTTTGGCCCAGCGAGCCAGCGAGCAGAATGTGGTAACGGCTCTCGTCACCGTGGGGAATGAATGCCCGTTCAACTCTCCAGCCGCGATCTTCTCAGCGATCATGGAATCCTTCAGTCCGCAAGCTGACGCTCACCGCGAGTCGAAGGGCATCGAGGTGCTGGTTGACTGCTGGATCGAACATCGAATTCGGGAGCTTGGGGCTGAACCTGGGCAAGATGTGCCCGAGATTGTCCAACGCCAAATTGAGCAGCAGATCGGCGGCCTTTGGAAGGGCGCACCCGATCAGCAGATGGCGTCGGCTCTCGGAGCATTAAGCCAGCGCCTGCTAAAGACAAACTGCGGCGCGTCGGCCGCCGTTGCCGACAGCGAATTGATCTCATGGATTCGCGGAGACAATATTCGTTCAACGAGCCTCAAGAACCTTGGCTTGTTCGAACCGGTGCGGGACGACAACGCGTTCCGTCGTCTTAAGACGGTGATCTCCTTTTTGCGCAATCGAATGGGCTACAAAGGGTTTCTGATAGCCTTCGACGAGGGAACTCGGACTTCGTCTTTCCGTCGTGGCTCAGCGAAGCAAAAGCAAGCGATCGAAAACCTGTTGACGATGATCAATCAGAACGCTGAAGGCGAATTCGGTGGTGTGATGTTCGTTTATGCCGCTACGCCCGACTTTCGCTCTGAGGTTATCACCAACTACCGCGCTTTGCAGGACAGGATCGGAAACAAAGCCTTCTCCAAGGGCAGCCCGATGGTGCCCCTGATCAATATCGAGGAGGCGAACTCCGAGGAGGTAATTCGTAGCATCGGCGAAAATCTGCTGGCCGTGTTCGACAAAGCCTGCGGCGTAACCTGGGATAAGGCCGTGCAGATGGCCAACATGAAGGCCATCATCGCAGCCCAAAAAGCTTTGCTTTTTGAGACGCCCAAGCCGAGGTTCTTTGTTTATCAGTACTGCCGCTTCCTCGAAGTCCAACGCGCAGGGCAAAAGGCGATCAGCGGCGAGCAAGCGAGCGATTTCGTCGGCAATAACGAACCGCCGCAGGAGGGCGACGCCGCGTGATCGTCGCTGGCGCAAACGTTGAACACGTCGAGTACGGCGTCGGAAAGGTGGTCGCCGTCTTTGGCGACATTGCCACGGTCGAATTCTTCGGCGAGCAATTCGATGTCGCGATCGATGACCTCATTGTTCGACCGGCAATGAATGGCGTGGCGCCGGTGGGTGGCTCCGACGCACCGGTATCTGACCCGGAGTTCCGTCGCGCTTTAGAGGCGGTGAATCTTGGCGTGGTGCCGTCTGACCCAAAGATGCTGACAAAGCTCACCATCGGCGGCGAAGATATCTCGAACGATATTCGCGATGTCCTGACGGGCGGATCGTCCAACGGCGCCTATCGCGTCTTCATGGGCTATTACGGCTCCGGCAAGTCACATCATCTGCAGATGGTGAAGGCCGTCGCGCTGCGGGAGGGCTGGGTCACCGCCACTCTCGAACTCGACCCCAAAGCCGCGGACCCGGCCAAGCCTGCTACTGTTTACCGGGAACTACTCGCCAACCTTGCGTTCCCGATGCGCACCGATGGATCGAAGAACGAGGACTTCTTCGACCTGGTAAGGGAGATACGGAACAATTCGTCCGAGAT
>JAJYAH010000609.1 GCA_021779635.1 Pseudomonadota bacterium
CAGATCGCTCATCAGGCGATCGTTGAGAAAGCCCGGCGCCGAATTGCCTGCCGCCGCGGCACTGAGAACCCCGGCATCGACCGCGAGATCCCGCTCGCCGCCACCGGCGGCGATGATCATGTCCATCCGCCCGAGGATTTCCTTGTTGCCCTTGACCCCGGCGGAATCCAGCGCAAGCCCGGCGGCATAGGTTCCGATCCGCTGCCAGGCTTCCATCTGACGCTGATCGCCCTTTTTGGGGATCTGGGCGTCGAGGTTTACCGGCGCCCAGGGATGAACGATGTAGGGCGCGAAGCTCTTTTCATCGACGTTGATGCGGTGCTCGTTGAGCGCGTTCCAGTTCGCGTCCAGCCCTTCGCCAAGCGATGTCGCCAGACCAATGCCGGTAATCCAGACTTCCGCCGATCCCGAATTGGAGGATTTGGTCTCAGTCATGGGCAATAGCCTGTTGCGGAAACCCGATGCGCTGGGCCTCGGCGTCCATGTGCACGCGCAATTCCGGACTGGGGAAGGGGATATGGCTGAACGTCAGGGTCGCGTTGGATCGTAACTTGCCGTCGACCCGGATCTTGGCTTCGGTGATCGAATAACCGGAGCCTTCGTGAACCAGGCTGGCGTTGATCGTCAACAGTTCTCCCGGCGCGACGAAGCCGCGCATCTTGGCCTCCTTGACCGCGGCCAAAAACGGCATCCGCTCGAACTTCATCAGTGCGAGCAACAACCAGCCGGACGTCTGGGCCATCGATTCTATCAGCAACACGCCGGGCATGATCGGATAGCCCGGGAAATGCCCCTCGAAGATGGTGTTGCGCTGAGGAACCTCCGCCTCGACCGCAATGGTTTTCTCGCCGACGTTGAGGTCGATGATGCGGTCGATCAGTTTGAAATATTCAAGCTGCATGGCGGGCGATTAAGCGCCCTTGGCCGCGACCAATTCGTCGATGCGCGCGCTGAGGTTTTTCAGAACAAAATACTGCTCGGTGGTCGCCTTGCCGTCGTTGACTTCCTGGGTCCATTTTTCCAGCGGCAGCTTGATCCCGAACGCCTTGTCGATCGCGAACGCAATGTCGAGAAAATCGAGGCTATCGATCCCCAAATCGTCGATCGCATGGCTCTCCGGCGTGATCGTGTCGCGCGGTATGTCGCAGGTTTCAGCGATAATCGTGGCGACCTGATCGAATGTAGATGACATCACTAAGCCTTTGATATATTGAGGATAAATTGCACGATGGCAGGGCAGGGCGGCGCAGCGGCCCGGAATGCCTCATCGGCCGTCCAGAGTCGAGTGCCCGTATATCGGAGGCCCGCTCCGAGTTCAATGGAGGCGGAAGGCGGCAGCCCGGATCGGCCCTACCGGCCCGGGGGCCGGTCCGGCCCGAAAATGCTAGCCATGCGGTGCATAAATGCGGGCGCAGTCGCGCCGCCCCGACACCACGCAATCCTGGGTTTTGCGCATATCCGCAATGCTCACGGCAAGCCATATTCCGATGGCCATCAAGGCGACCGTAAATGCGATGGCGGCGACGTTCGCGAGCATGCGTTGGCGAAAGTCGTCCGGTTCATCCCGGGGGCGTTCATAGCGCGACAGGTCGTTCGGCTCGGGACGGGCGTCTTCCGGCTCAGCCTGCCCACGCGGGTAACCTTGTCGACCCGGGGGGCGGACCGAGTTGCGCGGCCGGAACTCGAGCACCCGATGCTCGTCCTCCGACGTAATGGGCCGCTGGGTTTTCACTGCTGCCAGTCCCGGGACATCCTGATCCTATTTAGCACGCTCGCGACGCGTCTCACAGAAAATGTTGGCATGGCACGGATATGACAATCTATCCCTCCAGGGTTTCATGAAACCTGCCATAGTCGACTTTCAGGCGACCGTCATCCGAGGTATCGAGGATATCGACATAGCGGTGTCCAAAACGAATATCGCCGTAATCGTAGGACTTCCGGGCGTGGACGGTTTGCGCCGCAACAACGTCATATCCGGACACCACGACCGCAAGCGAAGCCTTGGATTCCTCAAGGTCTTCCGCATTGGTCTGATAGAGCGGGCTCTTCTCATCGAGAATGTGGTAGAGCGTCCAGCTCAATGCCAGCCCGGGATTCTGGCTTTGCGTCAACGGCAGTTCGTAGAACCGTCGAAGCGTCTCGCCTTCCATGCTCACGATATTCTTGAACAACCACAATTTGGCGGTGGCATTGCTGATGATGTTGTGACGCTCGTTGGCGAGGCGAAGCATCAGGGTCGACCTGCCGTCATGGCTCGTAATGACCGGGTGGTCGGCGAACAGCAACCGGGCATTCGGCCGCGCGAACCGGGCAAATATCAACCCGGTCATCAGCGACATTGAAAAAATGCCCGTGAACAGCTCCACGGCGGCGACGAAATGTCCGTAATGGGTTTGCGGATGCATGTCGCCGTAGCCGGCGGTCGAAAGCGTCTCGATGCTGAAATAGATATAGTCGATATAGGCGCCCCCGGGGACGTTCGCGATCGGTTGATCGCCGATCCAGTAGAACAAGGCGAAGACCGCGTTGAAGGCAATGAAGACCAGTACCGCGCCGCCGATAAAAGCCGGCCATGACGCCGTCATGCAGCGGTGGCTGATGTCGGCCCAGAAACTGAGATGAAGGCCTTCCGTGATGATTTCGCGTTCGCCAAACCGGATCACCCGCGCCTTCGATGCTCGCTCGTTCCGGCCTTTGACCATCTTTTTCCGGATCTCCCGAGGCGACCGGCGTCCCGAAACGGAACGCTATTTCGGCAAGCGTCCCATCATGTAGAACTCGTCGTTCGGGCGCATCGCGGTGACGTTGGCCATCCGGTTCGACAGCGCAAAGAACGCCGAGATCGCCGCAATATCCCAGACGTCGTCGTCGCTGAAGCCATGGCTGGTGACGTCGGCGAAATCCTGCTCCGAAATCTTGTTCGCCTCCATGCTCACCTTCATGGCGAAGTCGAGCATCGCTCGCTGGCGCGGCGTGATATCCGCCTTGCGATAGTTGATGGCGATCTGGTCGGCGATCTGCGGGTTCTTTGCCCGAATTCGCAGGATCGCGCCGTGCGCGATCACGCAATAATGGCATTGATTGGCGCTGCTGGTGGCGACCACGATCATCTCGCGCTCGGCCTTGGTCAAACCGCCTTCCTTGTCCATCAGGGCATCATGATAGGCAAAGAACGCCCGAAATTCCTCGGGCCGATGGGCCAGCGTCAGAAACACGTTCGGAACGAAGCCGGACTTCTCCTGCACCGCGAGGATACGGCTGCGGATATCTTCCGGCAGCTGGTCAATGGAGGGCATCGGGAAGCGTTTTGCAATGGGCTGCGTCATGGATAGGTTCCGGTCAAACCGCATGATGCGGCGGCCCCCGGACCATAGTCGATGGCCGCATCCGCGCAAAGCATGCCTGCCGGACGCGCGCCTGGCGCCCCCTGGGGCGTCAGCGCAGCGGCTTTTTCAGCAATGAAAATCGGTCGGGATCGAGGCCCATCGACGGCTGCAGCATCGGCGCTTCCACTGTCCGTGCGGCCGGCCGTTCGTTGATGCTGGGGTCGTTGGGAACGTCGCGATGCGAGGTAGCTCCGCGCCAGCGCTCGAGCACCGCGCTGACGAAATGCATATCGTGCCCCGCGGCGACCGATGGAACGGTCGAAATCGTGGCTTCGCTGCGCGGCAATTGGTGGGCCGGCACTTCCTTGAAGCGCAGCCGGGTCGGAAGCGCCACGCCTTCGCCGAAAGCCAGCACTTCGCGGGTACCGAGCGAGGGGACGAACGACAGCAGGTTGGCTGCGGCGTCCGAGACGGCCGAACGCAAAAGCGCCTGGTCGCGTTCGTTGGCAAGGCGCATGGCGAACAGCGTGTTGCACTGGGAAATGATGGTGGCATCGAGTTCGGCCGGACGCTGGGTGACGAGCCCGAGATACACGCCGTATTTGCGGCCTTCCTTGGCGATACGCGAGACGGCCTTGCGCGTCGGCCCGAAACCGATGTTGCGGTCGGCGGCGGCGTAACGGTGGGCCTCTTCGCAGACGAACAACAGCGGCGAAACGCCATCGCTCCACAGCCCGAAATCGAATGCCATGCGGCACAGCACCGACACCACCGAATCGACGACCTCGGCCGGGAAGCCGGCAAGCTGCATGATGGTCATCGGCCGGCCATTGGCCGGCAGCCGGAACAGATGGCTGATGACCTCGGCCATGGTGTCGCCACCGACATTGGCGTTATCGAACATGAAGGTGTAGCGCGGATCGTTGCGCACGGTCTCGATGCGCGAAATCAGCTTGTGATAGATGATGCGCGACGAGCGGTTCTCAAGCTTGCCCATCCGTTCGTCGATCAGCGAAATCAGATCGACCAGCCGATAGGGAACCGGCGTGTCGATGGTATAGCCGATCGCCTTGGGGTCGATGCGCTTCAACCCGACGCGGTCGGCGTTCTGATACTGCGTATAGATTCCCTTTGCTATCGGAATGACTTCGGCGAGGATGTCGAGTTCTTCCGGCACGCCGGGCCGGCCTGCGAACAGCACATCGACGATCTCTTCGAAATTGAACAGCCAGAATGGCAGCTTCAGGTTGCGCGGATTGAGAACCAGCGAACGGTCGCCGAAGCAGCGGCCGTATTCGTTGTGAACGTCGAGCAGGAAAATCCGCAGGTTCGGCCGCGCCTTCAGGATTTCGTTCAGCAGCAGCGATACACCGCTCGATTTGCCGACGCCGGTGCTGCCGAGTACCGCGAAGTGCTTGGAGAGCATTTCCTCGACATCGACATAGGCGATGACGGACCGGTCCTGCTGCAAGGTGCCGACG
>JAJYAH010000610.1 GCA_021779635.1 Pseudomonadota bacterium
GCCGCCGGCGCACGGGCCCATGATGACGGAGATCTGCGGGATCACGCCCGAGGCAATCACGTTGCGGCGGAACACATAGGAATAGCCGGCAAGCGCAGCAACGCCTTCCTGGATGCGTGCACCGCCTGCATCGTAAAGGCCGATGATCGGCGCCCTCGCCTTCATCGCCATGTCCTGAAGTTTTGTAATTTTCAGCGCATGGGTTTCGGACAGAGATCCGCCAAACACCGTGAAGTCTTTGGCGAAGACAAAAGTCTTGCGGCCGTTGACGGTGCCCCAGCCGGTGACGACGCCATCGCCCGGCACTTTCGTTTTTTCCATGCCGAATTCGGTCGAGCGGTGCTCGACGAACATGTCGAATTCCTCAAAACTGCCCTTGTCGAGCAGAAGCTCGATCCGCTCGCGCGCAGTGAGCTTGCCGCGGGCATGCTGCGCGGTGATGCGCTTCTCGCCGCCGCCAAGGCGAGCGCCCGCGCGCCGTTCGTCTAGCTCTTTCAGAACAATAAGCATCAGTATGCCTTTAGACGACTAAACCATTGCGCCGCGACCGAGCGAGCTCAGGCGAGCAGTCGCGACATGCCCGGATCACCCTTGTCCATTGCCCGCCGATAGGCTTGGCGATTACCGATCCGGGCGAGATATCTGAGAATGTTTGGAAAGCGCGCCAGCTCGTACGGCTGAAAGTAGCGCATGGTGGTGAGCGAAAATCCGATCATGATGTCGGCTGCCGTAAATTCTCTGCCCGCTAGATAAGCCACAGTGCTCACCCGTACCTCGATAGCGTAGAACGCACGATCGACCCGCGCTTGTGTTGCCATAAGGACGGGATTGTTGTCGCGAAGTTGAAGCCGATTGAGGATCATCAATCGGCCCATATTCGGCTGTAAAGTCCCATTGGCGAAGTGAAACCAATACAAGAAATCGGCAAAGTCGGGATCATCAGCGCGCAGCGTGAGCCGACCGCCGCCGTATTTGGCAATGATGTATTGGACTATGGCGCCAGATTCAGCGAGGGCAACGTTTCCGTCTGTCACCACTGGCGCGGCCTCCATCGGATGAAGTGCTTTGTAGTCTGGCGGCGCGAGAAAGGTCCGCTTGTCGCGGGTGTAGCGTTTGAGTTCGTAGGGAATCTCGAGTTCTTCGCAGAGCCACACGATACGTTCCGATTGCGATTTTCCGAGATGATGAACCGTGAGCATAGCTTTCACTGATATACGTTGGTCACGTCCCGAGAGAGTTCGATCGCCTCATATTCGGACGTTTGTTCGACGGGGGCTCGAAATTCCGCAACGGCCGTGTACACGCTCGAAATAAGCGAACAGCAATCGCACGCCAGCTGGGCCAGACGTTTGCGATCATCCACATACAAGACTCCACGGCTGTTTCGTATGAAGGATCGCTGTTGGAATTTGGCAAGCACCTCTGACACGCCAGCGCGGCGCAGTCCCAGAGCACTCGAAAGGTACTGATGCGTAACCGGAAGTACAACTCCGCCTAGTGCATCGCACGCCGTACAAATCCAGCACGCCACCCGCTGTTCTAGGGAGTGACGCACTGCGCAAAGTGCGCTTTGAGCACAGTGATGGGCGAGCGCCCAATCACGCGATGCAAGATGTTTGGCAACGTGCGGCCGCTCTTTCAGCAGCGGAATCAGCCGGTCGAACGCTACGCTTAGTGCAGTCCCAGAAAAAAGCACAACACATTGGTAGACGGGTGTGTTGAAGCTAAGAAGGCAGGAAATACCTGGAGCACACCGGCGCCCCGCCACCGCGGCCTCAAACATGCCGTCCGACGCGACGAGCCTTACCGAAGCAAGCCCCGACTCGATGAAATGGACTTGATCGACTGGCCTTCCTGGTTCCTGCAGAACCATGCGCTCTTGTATGACGGTGACTCTAAGGAGCGGTGCTAACGCGGCAAAGTCCTGCCCCGTCATACTCGAGAGGATCGTATTTCTGATTAACGGTCGTCTGTCAGACAGCAGTCGCATTATAGTTCGTCCTCAAAAGGAATGAGGCACCAGGTGGGAACCTGTGCGATGTCCCTTCCAATGAAATGCCAACGGTCCACGTTGGTCAGGCCACAGAAGTGGGAGGCCGACTGTCGATCGACGTATCGGCCTGCCCGGGCTATTCAGTTATGCACGCGCCTTTTCGGCGGGGGCCGTGTCGAACCCAACGCGCGGGAAGTGCAGGTTCACTTTGCCCGCGGAAGGATCCTCGTGCCGGATCACAACCTCGTTCGCCGTCCACGACAGAAGCCTCCCGTAAACGGGATTGCCATAATCGTCGGGTATGACGCTGACTTGATCACCCCGCCTCAGGCCAATGTTTTTTGCCTCGGGCCACCATTCTTCAGGCTCGCTCGGCTCGCTTGCCCTTGCTGCTTCTATCGCTTGGTCCTCAGTCATTATGGAAGATTTGCCATGCCCAATTGCCGCAACCCGCTTGTACCAGGGATCTATCACGTTTGCGAAGGCGATGAGGTCGTTCACCTCGCTACCGCCATTTTGACGTGCGAACCAGATCGGATGGTAGGCAGATAAGTCAGCGGCGGAAGGCTCGTTGCCGAGTATGAATTTGCGGCCATCAGCAAGCACTTCGGCAAGCCAGGCGAGGTGGGCGTCAACCCTCTGCAGGTAGAGCGGACGCTTGGGCCCTAGCTCCTTGGGATCGAGATTGACGCGGAAGAGCGGCCGCCTTTCATCGATAAGTTCTTGAGGTAGGCCGGGCATGTTGCCGATCGTGAGACAAACGGCGTTAAAGAACGAGCCCTTCTCGATCCACCAACCGAAGGCCTTGGCCAAGCCTTCCTGACCCTTTGGATAGAGCGAGCCAGAGCGGCCCATTTTATCGACGGTCCGAAGAATATGTAGCGTGTCGCAGTAGAACTCTGATCCAACCTGCAGAATAGGCGTTTTGCGATAGCCGCCAGTCATCGGTGTGAGCTTAGGTCGGGGCGTCCACACCGGAATTTCCACCGAATTCCAGGTTACACCCTTCAGACCGAGGGCGAGACGTATTTTTTCGGAATACGGAGAAAGCGGATAGTGATGTAGGATAACCTCTGACATGTTTTCGTTCCTCGATTGCCGAGACTGTGCCTCGGCGGAGAAAGTTGAACCAGGCTTCATAGCCAAGCCGCGGTCGCGGTATTTGCGAAAGAGCGGACTCGGACCGACTCCGAGTCCCTGAGCTGTAATCGCTTCTAGTCCTCGGTTAAGGATTCGAAATCGGTCAGTGCGCCATTAGTCGACTGGGTTACGGGCACGGGCGTCGCCCTTTGCAGCTCGCGCCGATGGGATGGCGCTACTTCTTTTCCTGCATGTCGAAGCCGAGGAATTCGAACGGCTTATCGCCATTGACCCAGCTGTGCCACGTATGCGGGTGGAACAGAAGGATGTCATCGGGCTTGTAAGTGATTTCGCCGTACTTTTTGCCATCCTTGTCGTTCAAGGTCATCTTGCCGGTGCCGCTGATGACGTAAAGGACGTATCCCTGTTCGGCAGGCCCCTCGTGAAGCGCGATCGAGCCGTTGGCGTCGACGTGCCCGCGCATCACATTGATGCCTTTGCTGATATCAATGCTGTTCGGCGGCACCTGATAGACTGCCGCATACTCGAACCCTTTGTTCGGCCTGCCAGCAATGTCAGGAACGAAAGCAAGCTTTCCGGCCTCCTTCTTGACCGCTATCGCCTTGCCGCTGGGATCTAGTTCAATGCTTGTCAGATCGCCGGCAAATGCCGGAGCAGCAATAGCGAGCGCCACCACCGCACCCACGGCATAGATTGGAATGCGCATTTTCCCTCCTCGTTATTTGATTGGATTTGAAGCTCGGGTCAGCTGGGTCGCTCGGAACGGCGACCTTTAGCTGACTCTGAATCGCCGCCGTGCTTACACGCCGGTGCGTCCGTCCAGGAAGATCTGACTAACCGGTTTAGCCAGGATGGGCTTCAGCTTGGGCAGGATTTCCTTGATGTCCGGCGTCCCCATGTGAGCGTCGAGGGCCGCTTTGTTGGTCCATCTTTCCCACGTCAAGAACCGGCCCGGCTCGTCGATGACCTCCATCAGCACGTACTTTTGGCAGCCCGGCTCTTTGGCCGATTTCTGCGCGTAGGGCACGAGCAACGCGCGGAGGTCGCCCGCCTTTTCCTTCGGAGCTACGATTTCCGCGATGACGAAGTAACCGCTGTTGTCTTCCGAAGCACCGGCCGATGAAGACACGAGAACAGTTGCAGCGGCTGCGCCACCAATAGCGGCGCCGACGAATTGACGACGGTCCATGTCAGACATGATGATTTCCTCTCCTCTTATGCTTCTTTTCCTGAACCAGCCGCGCTGAGACGCAGCCGTCGAGCCTCCAAAAGCGTCGTTGACGGTTATGGAGGATACTATTATCTTGCACACGATATATTACGAGTCAATGCAATGCGACACGATGTAAGAGGAATAAGGCGAAATCGACGAGCGGGGATCGCGCCGGTGGCGTTGCCGGCACTGGATGAGCACCTCTGTTTCGCGCTCTACGCGGCCAGCAACCAGATGACTCGCATGTTCGTCCCATTTCTACAAAACCTCGGTCTGACGTATCCGCAGTATCTGGTTCTCGTCGTGCTTTGGGAACGTGGCGGCCTCGGAGTCAGCGATCTCGCCTCACTCCTGCGGATGGACCTGGGAACACTTTCGCCGATGCTTAAACGCATTGAGCGCAAAGGATTAATCAAGCGACAGCGCCAACCGGCCGATGAGAGGCGCGTAGTGGTGGACTTGACACCGAGGGGCGTCTCACTTCGAAAGCAAACC
>JAJYAH010000611.1 GCA_021779635.1 Pseudomonadota bacterium
GGAAAGATGCCCCTGCCCTCCGGCACGTGGGCGACGCCTCGGCGCACGATCTCTTCCGGCCCGAGACCGCTAATGGTTCTGCCTCCCAGCACAATCGTACCTGAGGCCGCGCGCGCGATGCCGCTGATGGCCCGCAACAAAGTTGACTTGCCGGCGCCATTGGCGCCGAGTATCGCGACCAGGCTGCCGGCGCCGACCTTGATCGAGACGTCGCGCAACGCCTCGACCGACCCGTAGCGCACATTGAGACCGTTGACCTCAAGCATCGGCGGCCTCGCCGAGATACGAGGCCATCACCCTGGCATCGTCCAACACTTCCGCGGGTGGCCCGTTGGCGATGAGCTGGCCCAGGTCGAGCACCACGAGGCGATCGCACAGCCGCGACACGAACGGCATGTTGTGCTCGACCACGAGAATGCCGAGGCGGAATTCCTGGCGCAGGCTCAGCAGGATTTCGCCAAGCCGGGCAACTTCGATATCGTTGAGCCCGGCGATCGGCTCATCCAGGAGCAGGAAGCTGATATCCATCAACAGCGCGCGGCCGAGATCGATCAGCTTGCGATGGCCATAGGGCAGACTGCCGACCCGCTTGTCGGCGCTGTCGGTGATGCCGAGCCGCGCCAGCACGTCGGCGACCTTGTCCGCCGCCGCGCGCTCCTGCTGCCGCACATTCGGCAGCCGCAGCAATTCGGCGATCAATCCATAATCCAGCGCACGATGACAGGCGACCAACAGATTGTCGTGCACCGACAACTCCGTGACCAGTTCCGGATGCTGAAACACCCGGCCAACACCGCGGCGCGCGACACTCGACGCCGAAAGGGTCGAAAGAATTATGTCGTCGAGACGGACGCAGCCGCGTGTCGGCGGCGTGATGCCGGAGATGCAATTGAGCAGCGTGCTCTTGCCGGCGCCGTTGGGGCCGATCAATCCGACGATCGATCCGGATTCGAGCGCGAAGCTGACATCGGTCAGAGCATGGATGCCGCCGAAGTCGACGGAAACATCCTCAATCGCAAGACGATTGATAGGGCGGGCCATCTCAGGCCTTTCCCGTCAGACGCCGCAGCATGCCCCACAGGCCTCGCGGCATGAACACCATGACCAACACCAGCAACAGGCCGAACACCAGGCCCGGCGCATCCTTGATGCCGCGCAACAGTTCGGGGACGATGACATAGAACGCAGCGCCGACGATCGAGCCGCCGATGGTGCCGAGTCCGCCGATCACCACCATGCTCAGGAAAGAAATCGAAAGGCCGACGCTGAAACTTTCGGGATTGATGTAGCGCACCAGATAGGCGAACAGCCCCCCAGCGACCGCCGCGTAAAACGCACTGATGGCGAACGCGATCACCTTGTAGCGTGACGCGTGGATGCCGAGCGAGCCGGCAGCGATTTCGCTGTCTTTGATGACCAGCAGCGCGCGGCCGGTGCGGCCACGGCTGAGATTCGAAGCGCCGAACAAACCAAGCGTCATCAGCGCCAGCGTCAGATAATACAGCCCGGTGGCGCCGAGATCGTAGCCGGCGATGCTGGTTGGTGTGAGCGCTAGCCCGCCGCCGCCGCCAGTCAGGCTGCGCCATTCAAAGATGATCTTTTGCAGTACCACCCCGAAGCCGAGGGTGGCGATCGCCAGGTAGATATTTTTCAGGCGAAGCGCCGGGATCGCGACGATGGCGCCGATCGCGGTCGTCAACAGCGCGCCCGCGAGCAGCGACGCGAGATAAGGCACGCCCGCCTTCTGGGTCAGGATCGCTGTGGCATAAGCGCCGACGCCAAAGAAAGCGGCGTGGCACAGACTGATCTGGCCGGCATAGCCTGTCAGGAAATTGAGGCCCAGAGCGACCAGCGTGAAGATTTCGGTCAGCGTCAGCAGGTAAAGCGCGTAGCCGCTGACGACGAGCGGCGCCGCGCAGGCCAACAGCAGGCACAGACCGACCAGCACGCCGCCCCAATTCGGCGAAGTGCGTAGCCGCGGTGCGCGGAGGATGTCGGCCGCGGCGCTCACGCCTTGCGAACCCTGATGCGGCCGAAGATGCCCTCGGGACGGATCGTGAGCACGGCGATGATGACGATAAAGGTGGTCGCGTCGGCGAACGACGGCGACACGTAGGCACCCGCGAGATTTTCAGCGACGCCCAGCGCCAGACATCCCAGAAACACGCCGATCAGGCTGTTGAGGCCGCCGAGCACGCCGCCGGCTAACGCCTTGATCAGCAGCGCGCCCATCAAATTGGTGTCCAGGAACAGCGACGGCGCCACCAGCACGCCGGCGATGGCGCCGACCATGCCGCCAAGCCCCCAGGCGATCGCGGACGTTCTGGTGATCGAAACGCCCATCAACCGTGCGACGGTTTGGTTCTGGCTCGCCGCCCGCAGGCCAAGCCCGACCCAGGTGAAGCGCAGAAACAGCGTCATGCAGATGATAATGATCAGCCCGACCGCGATGTTGACCACGCTGTCGACCGCGATCGGCACGCCGACGATCATGAACGGCGCAGAGAACGCAAACGGTGACGGAAACGTATAGGTCTGGTGGCCCCAGATCATCCCGGCGATACTGTTGAGCACGACATTGAGCCCAAGCGTCGCGATGATCGCCGACAACACCGGGCCGCCGATTAGCGGCCGGATCACTACCTGCTGGATCACGATGCCCTGCACCAGGCCGAACACAATCGCGATCGACACCGCCTGCCACCACGGCAGCCCGACACTATCCATCAGCCAATAGGCAAAGAACGTCGTCAGCATCGCCATCTCGCCCTGGGCGAAATTGGCGATGTCGGTGATGTTGAGGACGATCACGATCGCGATTCCGACCGTCGCATAGAGACAGCCGGCCGCGAGCCCTCCGACAACCAGATTAGCAATCATGGCGACGACGCCTCGGCGTTAATACGACGAAGGAAAGCGCCGGCGCAGTCGCGCCGATCTCACGACCTTCCTCCCACTTTTACTTTTTTGGCCGGGGCAGCACCCGGTGCGACCGCGAAGGTCAGCACGCGCTTGCCCGATGAATTTGATCTCGCAGGCTCGGCCGGCGTGGAAATCGGCAGATCGCCGACGTCGCGCGGCAGCATCGCCGCGGGCGCGGACGACAGTGCGCGTTCGAAAATCTGGCTGAGCGCCACCGTCAATTGTTCCGGTTTCCACGCGCCGCTCGGCTTGAACCATTTCGGCACCCAGTTCATGGCGCCGAGGATGACGAAGATCGCGAGCTTGGGATCGCACGGCACCACGCTGCCGTCCTCGATCCCCTCCTTGACCAGCGCCCGTAGCGCGCGTTCGAACTTGTCGCGCTGCCGCACCAGCTTGGCGCGATCACCCGGTTCCAGCGCCTGCTCTTCCATGAGCACGACGCAGCAATTGAGTTCGTCGATCAGCTGCGACACGTAGCCGGAAATTGTCAGCACCAGCCGGTCGCGACCGTTCTTGCCCTGCTTGCGGCCACGCTCAAGGCTCGCAAAGGCAACCTCCATCGCCTGCTCGAAGCAGGCGGCCAGCAAACTGTTCTTGTTCGGGAAGTAATGATAGAGCGCCGCCTTGGTCACGCCGAGGCTCGCCGCGATCTCGTTCAGCGAGGTCGCATGATAGCCCTTGAAATTGAACGACGCTGCCGCCTCGCGCAGCACTTCCTGGCGTTTAATCCCGTGCACGTCTTGTTTGGTGGGGAACAAGCCTGCCTCCCTGATCGACCTTGCCGTCAGGCTAGCCGTTAGTGTACCGTCTGACAAGTCGGTTTACTAACCGACCGGTTAGTTGGTATCAAAATGCCGCTGTCGAAACGGAGAATTCGAAGAAAAAAGGGAGCGCTCGTTGGGGCTTTATCTCGAGGATTTCGAAATCAATTCAACGCGACGCACGCGCGGCCGTACCATCGGCGAAAGCGACGTGTCGCTGTTCGCGGGCCTGGTCGGCGACCACAACCCGCTGCATGTCGACGAGGAGTTTAGCAAGGCCAGCATTTTCGGAACCCGCGTGGCGCACGGCCCGCTGGTGCTTTCGACCGCGATCGGCCTGATGTCGCAGATGAACTGGATCGACGGCACGGCGCTCGGCCTGCTCGGCGTGTCCTGGGAATTCCAGGCGCCCGTCAAGCTCGGCGACACCGTCAGCGCCAAGGTTACCCCACTGGAGGCGCGGCCGAGCAAGACCGCCGAGCGCGGCGTGCTGAAACTCGGCTTCGAGGTCATCAACCAGAACGAGGAGACCGTCCAGGTCGGATCGATCGTGCTGTTGATGCGCCGCCGTCCCCAACAAGCAAATCGATAAGACAGAGAACCGGCGAACCCAGCATGGCGACATTATCAAGCTCGATCGATCCGCAATCCCAGACCTATCAGGCCAATTCAGCGATCTATGACGGGTTGCTGAAGACGTTGCGGGCGCGGCAGGCGTGGTCGTTGGCCGGCGGCGGCGATCGAATGGTGCAGCGGCATCGTGATCGCGGCAAGATTCCGGTGCGCGAGCGCATCGATCTGCTGATCGATCCCTTGAGTCCATTTCTGGAATTGTCGCCTCTCGCCGCCTGGGGACTTTACGACAACGCGGTGCCCGGCGCCGGCCTCGTCACCGGGATCGGCGTCATCCGCGGTGTGATCTGCATGATCATCGCCAACGACGCTACGACCAAGGGCGGATCGTTCTTCAAGGAAACCATCCGCAAGCACGTCCGCGCACAGGACATCGCGTTCGAGAACCGGCTTCCCGTGGTGTATCTGGTCGATTGCGGCGGCGCCAATTTGGCTCAGGGCGACGAAGTGTTTCCGGACCAGGATCATAGATCG